>JAEDMD010000010.1 GCA_016303195.1 Oscillospiraceae bacterium
GTCAACAAAAAGCTCTGTTTCCTCTCCTACGGCAAAAGCAGGCGGAGACTGAGAAAATCCCGAAACAACGGTATATTCCCTGCCATTCATATTGTATCTGAAAACGGGAGAATATGATGTTGAACGTCGGTTTCCTGCGCTATGTGAAGATACTTTTTGATTTTCAATAACAACAGCGCTAACCTTTTCGGTACACTGTTTAATTTTATTGCTTTGTGATTTTCCGATACCAATGCCGATACATAAAAATATCAAACCGAATATCAGCAATGATATACAAATTATCGTCATTATTTTTCCTCTCACCATATCATTTTGTTCAGCAACAGTCTGCATAATACATTATATCGCTGAAATCCTTGTTTCTGAGTTTGTTTTCATCAATGAAGAAATGCCCTATCCCTGCATCTCCCCACATTATTCGTTCGCCATCACGGTCAAAATCACTCGACATCTGCAAAAGCTGGAAATTGTAATTATATCCGTTGGGATATCGGGGATCACCCTGACAGAAATCCGAGCTTCCGCCTGTTTTATGGCCAAAAATCGAATTATACCTGTCAAGAACTCCATGTCGGATATTAAACGGCATATTCCATGTTTCTTCCCAATTTTCGCCTGTGGCTTCGTTGTAATATTTCAGGAAAAGCTGTTTGAACTCCCTTGAATCAGTCGGGCAAGTCTCATCAACAGCTTCAAAATCAACTGCGAATTCCCCATGTACGGGGAAAAATTCCGTTTCGTAATCAGCCATCGGCGATATCTTTGCCTTAACTTCCTCCTCAGTGACAGTTCTGTCGATATCCTCATAGTACACTACCTTGAAATCGTCAGGCATTCCCCAGCAGTCATCTGCTGATATCCAGAACTGCAAAAGCCCCGAATCGGGAACAGACGGATGTTCCACCTCGGAAAGATCTATCTGCGCCAACATACGAAGCTGTCCGCCTGAAGTCTCAGGAGGTGCTGAATCATGTGGAATATACGGTGTTCCACCAAATTTACTGCTGAAAATATCAGTCTTTTTCTCAGCAAGTTTTATGCGTACTGCCTTCGTTTTCGGCAGTTCATCCAGTGCCCTTACCGCACATTCTTCTGCTATTTTTACATCATCCATATAATCACCTCATGTATTGTCCCAATGATAGATAACATCGCTGAAATCCAGCAATTTCAGGGCTTCACGGTTAATGAAGAACTCAGCAGTTCCTGCATCGCCCCACATCACTTTTTCTCTGAATATATACTTTCCGTTTTGGTCAAGATCACTGACAAAATCGCTGTCAAGCTGTAACAGCAGAAAATTGTGATAATCATTGTCCCTGCGTGGATCATTCTTCGTAAGAAGCGGAAATCCGCCTATTTTATGACCTGACATAAGGCTGTCCTCATCGGCGCAATCATCGGAATTTTCCTCGGTCACAGTCATCTCAACTGCAAATTCGCCCTTTATCGGAAACGCTTCTTCGTCGTCAAAAGGATTGCCGAAAACCTTGAATGTAAGTTCCATCTCCGTGACAGTTTCATCAATGAACGGATGGTATACTATTCTGAATCCTTCCTGATCGGTGGGATCGTCAAATCCAAGCCCTGCCATGCTGTCATTGAGTATCCAAAACTGCAAAAGCCCCTGTTTCGGGAAATTGTCAAGTTCAACATCTGAGCAGTTTATCTGTATCAGCAGTCTAAGCTGATTTCCCAGCTTGTTGGTCGGAACATCCATCTCATGGGGCAGATATCCAAGTCCGCCTGCTTTACTGCCGAATATTGACGGCTTTTCATCTGTGAGCCGCAGTTTCATGCATTGTTTTGTTTCAGACATTGTCGCTCCTTACATCTTATTATTGACCTTGATACGTTTTCTGTGTCTGAAATGGTAAAAGATATTATAGATAAGGCATAAAATGAACATAAGTACCATCAGTCCGCCCGTTATAACCAATGCCGCTGATGCACTTCCACGTGCTTTATATTCGGGTATATATACTGTTTCAGGATCATCTGGATTTATGTAGATATCCACTTTCTGCCCTATGCTGAAATCATAATCCGATGAGTAATATTTTCCTTTGTGATTGTACGCAATGCCATTGTATCCGTAGGAAAAGACGGGTGCATAGGTCATTCTCTTATCGCCTTCCTCGTCAGTGCTTACTGACTCATCATATTCCGTAACAATACCATCAACTCTCAGATCGCATATTTTTTTTGCATTGGCTGTCTCACGAATCTCTTTGATGCCGATACAGAAAAATATCGCTCCGAATATCAGACATGGTATCGTAAAAAATGAAAAGATGATACCCAGAATACCACGAATGTTTGTTTTATCATTATCTGTCTTTATAGTCTTATTATAATATTTGCTCTGATTATCCATGATAGTTCCCCCTATATATCACTTATGAAAGTGCTAAAAGCATCTCCCTTATTATCTTGCAGGCAACAGCAGTTGAAACTCCGCTCTGATCGTAAACAGGGCTGAGTTCGTTAACATCGCACCCCACGATGTTAAGTTTTCCGCATACCAGTGTAACAGCTTTTCTTAGTTCGTCAAATGTGACTCCGCCTGCTTCGGGAGTTCCCGTTCCCGGAAACACCGATGGGTCAAGGACATCAAGATCAAGTGTGAAATAAACATTCTTCCCTTTGAGTTTTTCCACAACTTCTTCAAGTCCGTCAAAATTGAACTTATGCATTTCTGTATGCTCGTCTGCAAAATAGAATTCTTCCCTGTCGCCGCTTCTGATACCGAACTGGAAAATATGATCGTCGCCCACAAGCTCATGACATCTTCTCAGTACACAGGCATGAGACAGCTTTTGTCCGAGATAATCGTCACGCAGGTCTGCATGAGCGTCGAAATGAACGATGTACAGATCTTCGTACTTCTCCTTTACCGCCATTACCGAACCGAATGTCACAAGATGTTCGCCGCCTATCATGAACGGCATTTTTCCGTCGGCAAGTATCTGGTCGGCTCTCATGGATATATCGGCAATTGTTCGTGTTACGCTTCCGAACGGCAATTCAAGGTCACCGCTGTCAAAATAGCTGTAATCGGTCATATCCTTATTCTGGTACAGGCTGTATGTCTCGATGCCGAAACTCTCATTCCTTATAGCCGACGGAGCAAAGCGTGTTCCCGGTCTGAAACTGGTAGTTTCGTCAAATCCTGCACCGAAAAGTACTATTTTTGAATCTTCATATTCTGCATCGCAGGCAATGAATGTCTGCACGTTCTTATTCAACATCTTTAAGAAGCTCCTCTACATAGTTTGGCAGTGCAAATGCACCTGTATGAAGTCTGGTATTGTAATATCTTGTCTTGATACCGAGCATACTCCATTTTGTACCGTTGTAATCATTGGTCGGATGATATTTCTTTGAAGCAAAGCCGAAAAGCCAGTGTCCTGACGGATATGTGGGGATATGTGCCTGATAGACTTTGCTGATAGGGAAACTCTCAACGATACGCTTGTGTGAACGCTGCATAGCGGCGGCATCCTCGTCATAGAACGGGCTTTCATGCTGGTTTACCATAATACCGTCCTCATGGAGCGCTTTGAAACAGCTTCCATAGAATTCCTTTGTGAAAAGTCCCTCTCCCGGGCCGAACGGGTCGGTGGAATCTACGATTATAATGTCATATTTATTCTCACAGCGACGGATGAACTTTACACCATCCTCATAGTAAACATGAACTCTCGGATCGTCAAAACGGCAGGCTGTTGTAGGAAGATACTTCTTGCTGACTTCGACTACAAGTTCGTCAATCTCCACAAGGTCGATATTCTCGACTGAACTGTATCTGGTAAGTTCACGGACAACTCCGCCGTCACCTGCTCCGATAACGAGGATGTTCTTCGGATTCGGATGTACTGCCATCGGTACATGAGTTATCATTTCATGATAAATGAATTCGTCCTTTTCGGTGAGCATCATGTAACCGTCAAGCGTGAGGAATCTTCCGAATTCCTTGGAATCGAATACGTCGATGCGCTGGAATTCGCTGTTTCCGCTGTAAAGCTGATGATCTACCTTAATTGAAAATTTTACATTCGGAGTATGACGCTCCGTAAACCAAAGTTCCATTGTTTCCTCCAATTCTTTATTTACGATTGCCCGTTTCAATCCGTAACGTATTTCCTGTTCTTCCTTTTAAGCAGTTTCTCAGGCTCAATGACATAACTCCTGACCACACTGCCGCAGGAAAGACAAATCTTATGGTGCAGTTCCTGCGATTTAAATGAGCCTTCTTTGCTTACAACCGAAGCCTGAAAAGTCTGATATCCATTGACGAACTGTGTGCTGTTACAGTACGGGCACTGTACAATTTTTATCTTTACCTTAGCCATTGTTCTGCGGAGGGCCTCCCTGCGGACCGCCCATTGGCACACCGTTCTTCTTCATCACAAACTTGATGAAGACAGGTGTAAGGATAAGGATTATGATAAATCCAAGTATAACGCTCTCAATGAGGAATTTTACGAATACAGGCACGAAAGGCATCTGTGCGCCGTGAGCTGTTGCCTGCTTGTATGCAAGAAATACCATCAAAAATGTAATGAGCGGAGTGTAGATGATATCGGAAATAAGCGCATCTGCCGCTTTCTTGCCGAATGTTCCCTCCTGTATGCCCATCTTTTCTGTGAGCTTGTCAGATACATTTTTCATTGGCACGAACCAGCCGATTATAAGGCTTATTATCGTAGCCACAACAAAGCTGATAATGAATCCCCTGACTGTGAATCTGCCCGATGTTGCGTTGCCGAAAAGCGAAAGGCAAAAACTGAGTGAAACACCCATAAATGCCGCTACCTGTCTCTGTATCTTTCTCATCATCTGCTGTTTTTCCATTCTTATAACCTCCGATTTAATTCTTACTTTTATTGTGTTCGGTTCTGAAAAATGCTATTACACATATGATGCTCCCTGCCACAAGGCCTATATCTTTCAGATCAATGATATAGGAATTGAGAAGATAGATATAATCGGGACTTCCGCCCCAGATTATCTTATCATAAAGGGAACATATGCATGAAGCGATGCCTATTGCAGAACCTACGGCAAAAGCCCTTCCGTAGATCCTCTTGTAATTCAGTTTAAGAAGCAATCCGCCAACAAATAACAGTATCAGTATATTCAGAAATATATTAGCTTCATTGCTGATACTCATGCCCAGCTTTGAAAGCTCCATATTTATTCCCATCTGTTCCCTGTTGATATGCGGATTGAAACCGATAAAACCGCCGAAAAGAAGCAGTTTCGTTCCCATGAAGAAACGTGTGACGATGAGCTTTATCGCCACATCAACCGCAACTATGAACGGTATCAGGCCGAACAATCTGACAGTTTCATATCTTTTTGATCTGTTCATTCGGTCAAATCAGCCTTTCCTGTTCTGCTATCTTTATTTATTGATTATAACATTCAGCCGCTCGATGTTTATATCTTCTGTTCCTGTCATCTGACAGCCTTTTTCCTTTGCGTAGCGGATATACTCAATAATTTCGGGAGTTATCAGCTCGCCGGGAGCAAGTATCGGTATTCCGGGAGGATAGCACATTACAAATTCACTGCAAACGTGTCCTGCCGCTTCATCAAGAGGGAGAGATATCTTGTCCGCATAGAATGCCTTTCTCGGACGCTCAGCCACTATGGGGCTGATGTATTCCTGTGAGAGCATTCCCGTTCCGCTTTTGCCGAAACGCCGCTTTATTTCAGACATCGCACTGATAAGGCGCTCTATGTCACGTTCTCTGTCGCCAACGGAAATATATGCAAGGATGTTTCCGATATCGCCGAATTCTATCTGAATGTCGTACTCGTCACGGAGAAGGTCATAGACCTCAATGCCTGCAAGTCCGATAGGCAAAGTATACACGCTCAGCTTTGATACATCGAAATCATAGATGCTGTCGCCGTTTATCAGTTCACGGGAATATGCGTAATATCCGCCGATGTCATTTATTTCCTTACGTGCATATTCCGCCATTTCCACTGTTTTTGCAAATATCTCCCTGCCGCTGAGTGCAAGTCTCTTTCGGGAAATATCAAGACTTGAAAGCAGAAGATATGATGCACTTGTTGTCTGAGTAAGATTTATCACCTGACGCATATAGTCTGAATTGATATTCTTTCCCATAAGAAGGAATGAACTCTGTGTAAGGCTTCCGCCTGATTTATGCATACTTACGGAGGCACAATCCGCACCTGCCGCCATTGCCGTTATCGGGAAATTCTCACCGAAATAGAAATGTGTGCCGTGAGCTTCATCAACAAGAACGAGCATCCCGTGAGCATGAGCGATCTCCGTGATACGCTTCAGGTCTGAACAAATGCCGTAATATGTGGGATTGTTGACCATTATTGCCTTGGCATCAGGATTTTCTTTTATAGCTTTTTCTACCTGTGAAACAGACATCCCCAGCGCAATGCCAAGCTGATGGTTAACATCGGGATTAACATAAACAGGTATCGCTCCTGTGATGATAAGTGCATTTATTGCGCTTCTGTGAACATTTCTCGGCATGATTATCTTGTCACCGCTTTTGCAGGCATACATTATCATGCTCTGCACCGCAGAAGTCGTTCCGCCCACCATAAAGAAAGCGTTTTCCGCTCCGAAAGCCTCAGCCGCAAGCATTTCCGCATCCTTGATGACTGAAACAGGATGACAGAGGTTATCCAGCGGTTTCATGGAGTTTACGTCCACGTTCATGCAATCCTCTCCGAGAAATTCAGTCAGTTCCATATTTCCCCTGCCACGCTTATGACCGGGCACATCAAAGGGAACTACCCTCATTCTTCTGAATTTACGGAGCGCTTCATAGATAGGAGCGTTTACCTGAGAAAGTTCAGCCATTTCCAAACACATTCCTTCCGCTGAATATTTCTATCATTTCTTTTCTGAGAGCATTGGTGATATCAAGTCTGTTCCGTGGTGTCAGTTCACGGACATCGGTATTGAACAGGTAATTCTGAAGCTCGATATCCTTGATAAGCATTTTTGTGTGGAACATATTAGCCTGATAAACATTGATATCAACAGCGTCATACTTGTCCAGTATCGCAGAATCGATATAGTTCTGGATAGATGTGATATCATGGTCGATAAACAGCTTCTCGCCTCCCAGTGATCGGGTAAAGCCACGCACACGGTAATCCATAGTGATAATATCCGAGTCAAAACTGCCGATGAGATAATCAAGGGCTGTGAGCGGAGTTATCTTGCCGCAGGTAGCAACGTCGATATCAACACGGAAAGTTGCTATGCTGGTATCGGGATGATACTCAGGATAGGTATGAACAGTTACATGGCTCTTATCGAGGTGTGCAACAGTTTCGGTGCCGCCTACGGGTACCATTGTATCGTCGGCAATAAGGAAAGTAGCCGAAGCGCCCTGCGGATCGTAGTCCTGTCGGGATACACTGAGCACCTGTGCGCCTATCATTTCTGTCAGATGGGTCATGATGTCAGTGATACGCTGTGAGTTGTAGACTTCATCGACATATGCAATATACTCCAACTGAGCCTTCGGAGTCTTTGCATAACAGACATCGTAGATATTGAAACTCAGCGATTTTGTCAGATTGTTGAAGCCATACAGCTTTAATTTATTTTCCATACAACACCTCAGAAAGTGATATTTTTTCTGTACAAATAAAAAGCACACTAAAGCGTTAACTTACGTGTGCGTTAATAACATATGCCGAAGCGCACGGGTACAGAGTCTATATAAGCGAAGATACCTTTTACTACTCTTATTGACCTTTCATAAGTGAAAACTCATAAAAATATTGGAATCAATAAGGCAACAGAAGTTGCCAGCCGTATTATCGGCAGTCGGCATTTGACCACGGCTGTCCGTATGGCCTTGACTGCAAATGTCGGAACATCCGCAGTGGTCAAAAATCTTGCTCTGAAACCGAAGCTTCTTTTGCAATTTGTTATATTTTATCATATTTCAGCAAATTTGTCAATAGGCTGATTTGATTTTTAAAGAGCAAAAGCATTTACTTTTTTAAAATAATAGAAACCGCCGAAGGCGGCATTTCTGGGGTCAAGGGGGATGTTATCTCCCTTGCAGGGGGTGAATGAGGGGGACAGAGTCCCCCTGACAAAGTAGTAAAGCAAGCGCAGCGATGCTTTACGGACGTTTTTTTCTGAATTTATGACCTGATAAAGGATAGGTGAGCAGGTTCAATAGTCAGTTCCGCCGCTGAAATGATAAATATCAGAATTACTATATAAATCTTTTTACTATTCTTTTCATATGTTATAAAAATGTCTTTCGCAGAAAATCATTGAAAATGTCGCACATTCTGTCGGGAATTATCGTATACGGATAGTGACCTGCATTGGTAAGATGGTACTCCGCACCGCATCGTTTTGCATATTCAACTCCTGCTTCCTGCCACGTTTTGGTCTTGGCATCCGTTTTCATATCGCTGATAAAGAAACAGCACGGACATTTCAGAACTCCCGTATCATGAGCTTTTGTGGCATTCTCACGCATAAGCATGGATTCTTCATATATTTCCTCGTTAAGGATATTGTCATAGTAAAGGATCTTATATGCACGTTTTTCCTCATCATTCAGAAGATCACCCGACATCAACCCCGATGCGTCTATCGTCTTTTTCGCCTGCAATTTGGCAAATATCCCGTTTCCGGCAACTTTTGTCAGGTACTCTCGCCTCTTGTTCACAAGGCTCTGCATCTTGCTGTCAGGCACTTCTTTTGAAAACGTCAGTGTATGATCGGGACACGTCATATCATTTCCCAGAACTGCCATTACTTCATCAGGATATTTGTTTGCCCCGTAAATAGCCTCAAATCCTGCATAATCATGCGGTACAAGCACATAGGGCGGTTCAAGCCCTGCTTCTTTCAGTGCATATCTGTCCTCAAGAACAAGATTTTCCAGTGTGCGTTTTCTTTTCATAGTGCCGCTGAAACCGTATCCCGATCGCTCAATAACAGCGATCTTGTGCGTCTCTTTCAGTTTTGAATAAAGAGGACGATATTCCAGAACAGGTGCGGTTATTTCAAGTCCTGCCATAAATACAAGGACAGGAGCTTTTTCGCCTTCAATGTACACATTCAGCTCCGCCTGATCGACCTTAACAATATTCTTATAGGTCATTTGATTCACCTCAATAACTAACAAATAATTCATAAATAAACTGCTCTTGTAATATCTTATAATTAACTGAGCAAGAAAAGAACTGCGAAGATTCGCTCTCCGCAGTCAGTATTACTGTCTGTTTTTCTTTCTGTTAAATTTATTTTCGTACATTCTTTCATCGGCAATGTTGATAAAATGATCTATCTCCATAGTTTCGTCAGGGACATCACAATAAAATCCCAGACTCACGCCGACTTTGTAGTCTTTGCCTGATGTACTGTTGTATCTGTCGCAGTAATCCTCGATATACATGAAATAATCGCTTATAATGTCGTCTGTGTACTCTCCTACACCCACGATAGCATACTCGTCACCGCCGATACGACAGCATATCTCGCTGTTCTTACAGCAGGTATTGAGAGCGTTCGCCGCAACTGTTATAGCATTATCTCCTTCAATATGACCGAAATTATCGTTGATATGTTTCAGCATATCAAGATCAGCCATCATGATAAGGAACTGCTGTTTTTCCGTCTGAGCTTTTTTGAACATAGCGTCAGACAGCCTTTTGAAGCCTTTTCTGTTGTATATACCCGTGAGAGTATCACGGATAGAACTCATTGAGATGCGCTGATTCATGCTCATCAGCTTGGTTCGCACACGCAGGAATTCAAGAGCGATATTGATATTCCTGTTCCAGTGAGCAAATACCATGCTGACAGATAATCTGATATCAGTAAATTTTATCAATGAATATCCGAAACACCTGTCCATGAAATGCACAGGAAAAACAAAATAAACCGACGGTTCAGCGGAGTACTTCTTCATGAGCGGCGGTATGATGCCGACAGAATCGTACTCATAGTTGATATACTCAGGAGTATTGTCATTGATCACCATACGCACTTCCATCTTTTCGGAATAACCGTCAGTGATGTAATTATTGTCATTTTCGTCATCAAAATCGTCCCAGTTCTTGCAAAGGCAAAGCATATAGGTGTCTATACCGTTGAGAACATAAGCAAAGTCGTCGATCTTTTTCAGCAGATCTTCAAGATTTTCAGCGACCATCAGACCTTCCATCATGCCGCTTTTATTGTAAAAATTCTCATACCGTTCCACATTCTTGTGATGAAATTCACGCTTGCGGACAAGGAAAGTCAGACCGTCACTGCATCCGCAGCTTTGTGCAAGGATGAGTGAACCTGTTTTCGTGTCGGACGGTTCAGCTTTTTCACCTGTTATCATCTCATGTATCCTACATACGGCAGATGCGCCAAGATGGCTGTTTTCGGGGTAGACGGTAGAAATTGACGGGATATTCTCGATAGCGTCACGTGAGCCGTCATAGCCTGTGATACGCACCTGATCGGGCACTTTTATACCGCCGCTTATCAGTGCATTGAACAGATTCATAGCCATAACATCGTTGGCGCAGACGATCGCATCGGGAACAGGCCTCTTTCCGCCTGCGATCTCATTTGCAAGACGCTGGGCGGCTGGTTTCCAGAAATCGCCATACACGATATTTTCCTCATTGACTTCCAGTCCGTGCTTTTCCATAGAATCCATGAAGCCTTTGAGTCTCGACATGGCAGGAGTATTTCCCTCAGGGCCGGTCAGACAAATGAGCTTACTGCATCCGTGATAGTCTATGAGGTGATCCGTCATTTCTTCGATAATCCTCGAATCTTCGGCATATATACTCTCACAGAACGGAAAATCATAGTCAACGCTGAGCATAGGGATACCGAGTGTTTTTATCTTGTCCTCGATCCTCTCAACAAGGCTCTGCCCCGGAAAATTTCCTGCAAGCAGAATGATACCGTCGATCACATCAGGCCTTATGAGACTGAACACATTCTCCTCGCCGTACTGAATAAGGCTGTCGCCGTCAGTACTGAAAGTCATTATAAATGCATAGACATCGTATCCGAGAACCTTGCTTTGTTCGGAAATACCTACAAGTATCCTGTTCATATAATCATTGGCAACATCAGCGGCAATTACAGCAATTGTTTTTCGTTTCTGCACATTTGTCACCTCCTTGCCTGTTGTATGGTACGAAGTCAACCGCAGTAAAAAATTTGGTTGACATATCAGTCGCTACTATAAAAAACGCACAAAAAACGAAATCAAATCATATACAAATTGTTAAATCACGTACAAATATTATTTATACATTATTATTATACAATATTCGAGCCAAAATTTCAAGAGTTTTTAGCATCTTTTTGAAAAAATCAAACATTCACCCTAAAAATCCACAAAAGGTTTACACATCACAGATTACAGATCACTTCAGTTCAGCAATAGTCACACCATCTTCACCCTCGCCGAATACACCGATACGGTAGCTTTTTACGGATGGATGAGATTTCAGTCGGCGATGAACAGCCTGACGAAGCAATCCTGTTCCCTTTCCGTGAATAATGGTAATTGTTGAAATATTAGACATAACTGCCCGATCAATGAACGAATCAAGCTGATAGATGCCGTCATCACAGGCGCATCCACGGATATCAAGTTCCATTTTTCCCCGTCGTTCAGCCTTTACTCCGACTTTGTTCATCTTGCGGTTCGGTTTCATCGACTTACTGCCGACGGTGACTTTCGGAGTTTCCTCCAGACGCAGACGAGAAATATTCATCTTTGTTTTCATAACACCCATCTGCACGAAAACAAAGTCACTTCCGTCAGGATCGCCCGAAACTATGCCCTTTCTGCCAAGATCAACAACGTAGACCGTATCGCCACGGCGGAGCTTTCTCGGCAGAACATAATCGGCATTCGGGTCATGGCGGTCAACCGGATTTGCCGTGTCATACATCTTGTTGAAACTCTGCTTCGCCTTTGATTTAGCTCCCGAAACATTTGCGCTGAAATCTTTCTTTTCCTTTTGCTTACGCAGTTTTTCCAGCTCGTCGATAAGTTCATTTGACTCGGCTTTAGTCTGCTCGATGATGGTCATTGCACGCAATCTCGCCTTTTCCAGTTCATCAGCCTTTGCCGCTTCGATGGCTTCCTTTTCCTTTCGGAGAGTTTCCTCATGCTCAGCCGCTTCATGGCGCAGACGGGAGATCTCCTCTTTCTGGCGCTCCAGATCAATTCTTGCGGCTTCCAGCTTGCCAATAACCTCCTCAAGACGGGTATTCGCCTCGCTGACTCTTGTTTTGGCATCTTCAATTATAGCCTTCGGCATACCAAGACTTTCCGAAATCGCAAAAGCGTTGGATTTTCCCGGAGATCCGACAATAAGTCTGTATGTCGGGCGGAGAGTTTCAATATCAAACTCGCAGGAAGCATTTTCAACATTTTCGCTGTCGATGGCGAAAACTTTCAATTCCTGATAGTGGGTCGTGACCATGATCTTTGCGCCGTTTGCCATAAGTCGGCGGATTATCGACACCGCCAGCGCCGCACCTTCGACAGGATCGGTTCCCGAACCAAGCTCGTCAAGGAGAACAAGGGAATTTTCATCGGCAATGTCAAGTATCTCAATGACCTTGTTTGTATGCGAGGAGAATGTTGAAAGATTCTGCTCAATGCTCTGACTGTCGCCGATATCCGCTAAAACTCGCTCAAAAACAGAAATTCGGCTTCCATCTGCAACAGGAATAAGCAGACCGCACATTATCATACAGCTCAGAAGACCTGCGGTTTTCAGTGAGACCGTCTTACCGCCTGTATTCGGGCCTGTTATAATTAGCGCCTGATATTCCTCGCCAAGCGAAAGATCAATAGGCACAGCTTTATTTCGGTCAATGAGCGGATGTCTCGCCTTTTTCAGGTACATCTTGCCATCATTTGTGATCTCAGGAAGTGTCGCTTTCATCTTTGCCGCAAGATTTGACTTGGCAAAGTACAGATTAAGCTCAGTGCATATCTTATAATTTTCACAGAGAATATCGGCATAATCACCGCAATCACGGCAAAGCTCGCAGATAATCCTCTCGATCTCCTCCTGTTCCTTGCCTTCAAGCAGTCGGATGTCATTATTCGCTTCAACTATTGCCATCGGCTCGATGAAAAGTGTCTGACCTGTGGCTGAAGTGTCATGGATAAGGCCGTTGACCTGTCCCCTGTACTCCGATTTTACGGGCAGAACGAAGCGTCCGTCACGGATCGTAACGTTACTTTCCTGTAAGTATTGCTGAGTTGTCTTGTTTTTTATCATTTTATCGAGAGTTTCACGAAGCTGCATTCCTGCTCGATTGATCTTTCGGCGAATTGCCGCCAGTTCAGGGCTTGCGGCATCTGCGATCTCAGTCTCGGAGATTATTGAACGATCCAGCTTTTCAAGAAGCCAGTCATTAGGCTGTAAACGTGTGAACAGATAACTCAGCTCCGTCTCGACATTCTCACAGTGGGCATACCAATCGGCAAGTCCCTTTATCTGACGAAGCATGACTGCGATGTCCATGAGGTCACGCAGAGACAGGATCGCACCTGACTTAGCCCTTGCGGCTACGCCGCTGATGTCCTTGAAATTGGAGAACGGCGGTGTTCCGAACTGAACAGACAGCTCCAGCGCCTGCGATGTTTTAAGACATTCGTAACGTGTTCGCTCTAAATCAGGGTCAGGGCGGACAGCCAGTGCCATTCTGCGTGTTTCCTCATTTGAGGTCAGATCGGCGAGCATTTCGAGTATTTTGTCAAGTTCAAGTGTTTTCAAATATTTATTCATGTTCTATCCTTTTAGTTAATAGTTATTATCAGATCATCTTGTAGAAGTCAAGCGTGTCAAAACTGCGTTCAAGATGAGCCAGTGCATATTTCTCGGAAAACTGCGATAAATCGGCCATCGTTGCATCAGACACACGGAAATTGAACAGCCTGTCAAAATCCGTCAGCACAATATGACGGACTGCACTCAGGACAGCCACTCCAACACGCATATAGTTCTCATTTTCCGTTCCCGCAAAGCAGTCAGAGCAGAAAAATCCGCCGTCATTGATGGAAAATACCAGTTCATTCGGATCAAAAACTCCGCATCCACGACAAGCCACAATATCGGGCATAAAGCCAATCTCCGACATAAGTCGAAGTTCAAAAACAGCTTTCAGAAAAGTTTCTGAGCGTGTTCCGTTTTCAAGAAAATGCAGGCAATTCAGCATAAGGCGCAGTATATCGCTGTTTTGCTTTTCGGGATTAACGCAGGATCGCAGGACATCGGCAAAATACGATGCCAGCGATATCTTTTTCAGTGAGTCACGCAGGCCGTAGAATATATGTATCGGTTCTGCGCTGTTGAGACAGGGCATATTTCTCCTGATCTCGGTGCAGAACCTTGAATAGGCAAAAAGCTGGGCAGAACTGCCGTTTTTGCCGTTTATTTTCTTTGCGCCCTTGACGGATATTTCCACAACTCCGTGATCCTTTGTGAGTATGTCGATAAATTTATCGTTTTCGCCGTAAGAGCGCTCTTTCAGGACGATACCTTCAAAAGTCGTCATCATATTCTTCCTTACAGCCGATGTAGGAGAGATAATCCTCTATTTTCCCCGTTTCGGCGAATCTTTCCCATAGTAATTCTTCGATCACCGCAAAAAACCTCCTGCAAACTGCTTTAGGGCGTTCAATGACGCCCTGTTAAAAGTATTTGCAGATAATTAAAGATTATTTACGGAATTATTTGTCAGAAAGTCCGAAGCTCCTGATAAGTCCCTCTCTGTTGCGCCAGTCCTCTTTGACCTTGACCCAGCATTTGAGATTTACCTTTATCTGGAAGAAATCCTCCAGTTCGATCCTTGCGGCGGTGGATGCCTTTTTGAGCATAGCTCCACCCTTACCGATGACGATTCCCTTGTGCGATTCTCTCTCACAGTAGATAGTTGCCGTAATATCGAGGATATCCTTATCTTCACGTTCGGACATTTCCTCAACCCCAACAGCAATTCCGTGAGGAACTTCATCACTGAGAAGCATCAGCAGTTTTTCACGTATCATTTCCGCAGCCAGAACTTTTTCGGGCTGATCGGTTATCATATCATCAGGGAAATAATGTACGCTTTCCTCAGAAAGGTTGATTATTTCCTGAATCACTATGTCCACACCGCTGTTTTCGGTTACGCTTACGGGAATTACTGCCTGAAACTCTATTTTCGAGGTAAGATCGGCGATAACAGGCGCAAGCTCATCCTTGTTCCTGAGCAGATCGATCTTGTTCAGAACGAGGATTATCGGCATTTTTGATGAATTCATCGATCTGAGCAGATCAAGCTCCTGCTGATTTATCTTCTTGGTGCAGTCCATAACGAACACAACTGCATCAATATCGCTGACAGATTCCTTAACAGTGTTCAGCATATGCTCGCTGAGCTTGTTGACAGGCTTATGCAGACCCGGAGTATCAAAGAACACAAGCTGAACATCGTCGATATTGCGTATTCCGGTGATACGTGTCCTTGTAGTCTGCGGTTTACTGCTGACGGAAGCTATCTTTTCGCCGACAATGGCATTGAGAAGCGAGGACTTTCCTGCGTTGGTGCGTCCTGCGATGGTGACAAAAGCAGTTCTCGGCATCAGCGGTTATCTCCGTTCACAACAAATGTTACATCTCTGGAAATTCCCAGTTTTTCGAGGACTGACTCCTCTTTCTCACGCATGATGCGCTGATCGAGCTGGCTTGTTTCATGATCGTAGCCAAGCAGGTGGAGCATCGAATGAACAGTCAGGAATCCTACTTCACGCTCCAGTGAATGTCCGTAGTTCTGAGCCTGCTTAACGGCAGTTTCCAGAGAAATTACTACATCGCCAAGCTGAACTGCGCCTGTTTCAGGATTGATCTCAACTGTTCCGTCACTGCTTGTAAGCGGGAACGAGAGCACATCGGTAACACTGTCCTTATTTCTGTAAATCTTGTTCAGATTCTTGATCTCGCTGTTGCTCACGAACGAGACGCTTACCTCAGCATCTTTGCCGAAATTCTCGGTAGTAAGCACTGCCTGACAGCATCTTCTGATGAGCAGTCTGATACCTACCGGAACTTTCACCTCTGTCTGATTATTCTTAACATAAACTTTTAATTTAGCCATGATTTCTCATTCTCCCTTCGTTGTACTTTTCGTACGCCTTGATAATATCCTGTACAAGTCTGTGGCGTACTACGTCTTTTTCAGTAAACCTGTGTATACTGATATCGTCGATGCCTTTCAGTACCTTAATAGCTTCGACGAGGCCCGATTTTCTCGAATCGGGAAGATCGATCTGTGTGATGTCACCCGTTATGACCATACGGCTTTCATTGCCCAGTCGGGTGAGGAACATTTTGATCTGCTCGGAGGTGGTATTCTGAGCTTCATCAAGGATAATGAACGCTTCGTCAAGGGTACGTCCTCTCATGTACGCAAGCGGAGCGACCTCGATTATCCCTTTTTCCATGTATCTCGCAAAACTCTCTGCACCGAACATATCGAACAGAGCATCATAGAGCGGGCGAAGATACGGGTCAACCTTATCCTGAAGGTCACCGGGAAGAAATCCCAGTTTCTCGCCTGCTTCAACGGCAGGACGAGTAAGGATTATCTTCTTGATCTTATGCTCACGGAAAGCCTTGACAGCCATTGCAACTGCGAGATAGGTCTTTCCCGTACCCGCAGGACCGATGCCAAGAACTATGGTATTGCCTTTGATAGCGTCGATATATCGCTTCTGTCCCACTGTTCTGGGACGAAGTATCTTTCCCGAAGCCGTTACGCAGATACCGTCGCCGCCAAGTTCTTCAAGTTCCGATTCCACTCCGTCAGCGACCATTGAAGTGACATATCTCACAGTTTGTTCACTGAGAGATTGTCCCGAACCGCTGATACGGAGGAGTGCCCTGAGAGCCTTTTCTGCGGCATTGACATTATTTTCCTCTCCGATGAGTTTGATACCGCCGTCCCTGCTTACCGCAGTCACGCTGTAATCCTTCTGGATGCGGCTGATGTTGCCGTCGAGCTGACCGAAAAGCGCAGAAAGTGTTTCGGTGCTGTCAACGTCTACGAATTTTTCCGCCATTAACTAATTTCTCCAATCTTGTCTGCGGGGAATCTGCCTGCAAGGGCAAGTGCAGAATTTGAGTACCTTTTATCCGCAGAAACATCTTTCAATACCCTGACGTTATCGGGGAAATCAATAAGCTGATCGGCATTTTTCAGTTCAAGCTCCATGATCGCAAGTGAATTTGAAAACGGATATGTATCCAGTTCAAAGAGCTGATCATGGTAATTGAAGGCATAGCGCACTTTTTCAACAGGTTTGAACTCATTTTTCGCCTGTTTCAGCAAACGGTCATAATCCTCGCCGGAAATGACCTTTTCATTTTCCTCACGTGTTACAGGGGTAATAAAAATTTTTTCGGTATACGTATATGAAATGTTTCCGTCCTCGTCGATCCTGCGGACTCTGCGCTGGGAATCATGCTCACCGTTGACAAGATAAGTCTGTGTGATGCCTATTCTTTTGCGTACATCCAGTTTTTTCACATCCGGGAATTCCACGAGGAATTTTCTTTCGATCTCATATCCCATTTCTTTCACACTCCAGAATTGATCTTATTATCATAAGTTCACAATTATATTATAAAACATTTTTTGATGAATGTCAACAAAATTCTATGATTATTCTGTGTAAAATGCTTAGTTTTTATTGAAACGGGCATATAAAATATTGATAGGTCATCAATCAAACCATTTACAGGAAATCCGACAGCATCAGTTCAAAGGGCGCATTTTCGACTTCCGATGATGTTACTATCGGGTCGAACATTTCAAGATTCATCCCCGAATGATCGCACTTTACAGTCAGAAGCAGTGACGTTTCGGACAGATCGCATCCGATCCCAAGTTTATCTGCAAGAAGCGAACATATCTCCATCGAAAATCCATCCGTCACCTCACGCACAGCGATATTATCGCTTCGTTCATATGACTCTTTGCACTTTAAATGTATATAGTAATTCTCGTCATCACCGATATTTCCTTCAAGCGATAATTCTGTTTTTTCATTTGCAGACCATCTGACAGCATTGCGGACAAATCCAAGAATGAGACGATCAAGTGCTTTTTCATCAATAACAGCCCGTCCTTCCGCAAAATCACCTGCTTCAATTTCAAGCCGTTCAGGTAGTACCCACGCACATTTTTTCACAAATCTTGTAAGATAGTCTGCAAGATCAACTGCTTTTCCATCACAGCACTTGTGTTCATCAACAAGCGACATAGCAAGTTCGGACGACCTGAGAAGTCTCCTCGCCGTCTCTTTCAGCGCATCACTTTGCAGTTGATTGACGGTTTCACCTTCTTCGATGCCGTTTAAAAGCGCTAACATCTGCCTTATGAGAGTATCGTTGTTTCGGATATACTCTTTTGCAAACGGAAGCTCAAAAAACTCGTTTATTTCGTTTAATCTGTCCAGTTCATACACCTTCCTCCGCTGATTTTTTGATATCACACACAATATTATACTACTTTTCACATAAAAAATAAATACTATTTCAAAATTTTATATTCGTCAATTTAAACAAAATATTCTTTTTAAGTATATGTACGCAGTCGATTATGTATATTTCCAAAAAAATCTGTTATTTTTTTATCGAACCACTTGAAAATTCTTCCGCTTTGGAGTATAATATAAATATAAATTTATTAGGAGGTAATTTTCCAATGTCAGTTAAAGTTGCAATTAATGGTTTCGGCCGTATCGGTCGTCTCGCTTTCAGACAGATGTTCGGTGCTGAGGGTTATGAGGTAGTTGCTATCAACGACCTTACAAAGCCTTCAATGCTCGCTCACCTGCTCAAGTACGATACAGCACAGGGCGGTTACGCTGGTAAGATCGGTGAGAACCTTCACACAGTTGAGGCTGATGATGAAAAGGGTACAATCACTGTTGACGGCAAGACACTCCAGATCTACGCTAAGGCAGACGCTAACGAGCTTCCTTGGGGTGAGATCGGTGTAGACGTTGTTCTTGAGTGTACAGGTTTCTACTGCTCAAAGGAGAAGTCACAGGCTCATATCAACGCTGGTGCTAAGAAGGTTGTTATCTCTGCTCCTGCAGGCAATGATCTCCCAACTATCGTATTCAGCGTAAACGAGAAGACTCTCACAAAGGATGACAAGATCATCTCTGCTGCATCATGCACAACAAACTGCCTCGCTCCAATGGCTAAGGCTCTCAATGACTATGCTCCAATCCAGAGCGGTATCATGAGCACTATCCACGCTTACACAGGCGATCAGATGATCCTCGACGGTCCTCACAGAAAGGGTGACCTTAGAAGAGCAAGAGCAGGTGCTGCTAACATCGTTCCTAACTCAACAGGTGCTGCTAAGGCTATCGG
>JAEDMD010000198.1 GCA_016303195.1 Oscillospiraceae bacterium
CACGGTTGCCGACTTCCTGCGCCTTATCGGGACTTGCAAACTGCTTACGCATATTTACGACTTCGTCCCTGATGTTGCGGACTGCGAAAAGATCAGCGTGAGAAACCGTCAGTGTACCCTTGCCGGACGGATAGACTCTGCCCGAAAACTGCATACCACGGGCGTTCATGATCTCAGCCATTTTTAGGACTAAATCACGATCTGCGGAGATGTACTCCTTCTGTGGGATATAACGATACTCCGCAGAACCGAAGATGTTTTTTTCGGGCGGAGAGTAAGGTCTGTTTGATTTGGTGGGTACAAGATTGGGAGTGCCTGTGATACGCTTGAACCACTCCACATCTTTGTCATTGATTGCTATAATGACGGAATTATCACGGACATAGGCATAGTAGTTGATGCCCGATCTGTCAAGCTGTTCCTGCAATCTTGCAAAATCAGCCGCCTGAATCGTCACAAGGCTCTTATCTCTGTTATCTGTTGCCTTGTGCCACATTTCATTGCCGTATCTTTGCATATCTGTCTGCTGAACCTCCTTTTTCTCAGTCTCATGTTCTACTGCTTTTGGGATACCACGAAGCATATCATTCCAGTCTTTATATGTATCGGGAGTGATAACACGCTTCATGTCGGGATACTGCTCCTGCAAACGCTGGGCAAAATCATTGCCTGCGGTATCATTGTCGGAGCATAAAAATACATGGTCTGGCGAAATGTTATTACGGAGCATTGTATCAAGCACGATATTCGGCTTCACGCCCATCATGGAAACGAGCCTGCAATCGGTCAGCTCTTTATCGTGCATTTGCAGATAGGAGAGCATATCAATAGCCGACTCAAAGAAAAAAGCCTTTTCTCCCGTGCCACGGACTACTTCAAAGCCGTGTCCTGCTGCCGAGCCTGTTGCAATGCCTTTGAATTTGTGGTCAGTCGATGTGCCGACCTTTTCAGCACCGATCACTTTGCCCTGTTCGTCATAGTATTTGAAAAGGACATTTCCTGTCTTTTCTTCCTGGGCGATACTTCCACCACGGACAAGAGCCGATACCATATCATAGTCAAGCCCTCTGGTCTTGCACAGGTACGCAAACACACGCCTTGCATTGTCAGCTTCGGCAAGGGAAAGCTCCCTTGCCGTAACTGTTTTCGGCTTCTGTTCGTATGTGTGGGACGGAGTATAGGTGCGGTCAATGTGTTCGCCCGTGAGGGCTTCGACCGCATCAACAAAAGACATTCCCATGTATTCACGGAGAAAGCCGATGTTGTCGCCGCCCTTGTCCTCGCTGAAACGAAACCAAGCACCACGCTCACCCGGACCGTTATCCTTGATGTGCAGGCTATCGTGATCCTTCCACACATACTCTCTGCCGACTTTCTTCAAATCAAAGCCGTGAGCCATGAGGAACTGAGGAAGATTGACAAATGCCGCCCTTTCTTTCTGTTCGTCAGTAATTCTCATCTATTATTCAAGCCCCTGATTCTTTCTCTTTTTGGGTGTCTGTTCTCTCTGTTGAGACTTCTGCTGTCCTCGACCGCTGATAAGCTGTGCGTCACGCTGCATCCTGCCACGGGAAAAGAAAGCTCTCTGCGAGTCCTTCTTTGCGACTGTGACAGCGGACTTCTCACCGCCGAACACCGCAGAATGTTCCACGCCCTTAGCGGTAAGCTCTGCCGACTTCTTCCGAGCCTGCCCCTCGTCCATACGCTGGGTGAAACGCTCCTGCTTCGGGAGTGCCTTGAAAAAGTCGGGATTGACATACTCCACGGCTCTTTCGCCCTTGACAGCACTCTCGATCTGCTTGTAGGCTTCGGCATTCGCCTTAGAGACTGTGACTGCCACCGTGTCATTCTTGCGGACTACCGCAGAATACGGGATATTCTGCTTTTGCAGCTCTGCCACAATCTTCCGTGCAGTGCCGATAGGCTCAACACGGGTGTGCTTATCGTCCTTGCCGAGTGAAGCGTAGTATTCAGGGTTGATCGTCTGATACTTGCCCTTTTCACCCTTACCGCCGTTCTCCTTTGCTGCTTCGGTATGTGCGATCTTGCCGATAGATGCGTACATTACATCATTCAGCACAGGAACGTCCTGCTTTGAAACAGTAATGCCGACCTTATCCTCACCCTTAGTAGCAGCGGAATATGCCACGCCTGCGGCAGTCAATGCGGACATGACCTCGACCGCCTGAATTTCCGTCATAGTCTCCACATGACGGTCATTACGGGGAAGCTCCTTATAATAATCGGCGTTCACTTTGAAACCGCCGTCCTGAGTGTACTCCGCAGCCCCTCTATCAACCATTGTATCGAGCCAGCTTTCTACAAGAACCTCATCGGAAGCACTCAGAAGCTCTAACTGCTTCTTCATTTTTGCAAGTTCCTCGACGGCATTTTCCCTCATCTCCTGCGGAACAAAGGGATTTTCAGCAAGGCTTTCCATAGACTTGATACACTCGGCAAGCTCCGCCTTTGCCTTGTCAATATCTTCCTTACTGCCGTTGTTGATGATACCGTCAATCATGTTATAATCATCTTCGAGCTGGACTTCCACATCAGCCATCTGCCGATTTTTGAGCTTATCAGCCAGCGCCGCTATCTGAGATTGGTCAAGTTCCTCTGCCTCCAATGCTGAAAAAAGCGTACTTTCAGCAAGATCGGGGACAGTAACCGTTCCGGTCTCTGTCATATCAGCGAGCTTTTCACTTGTAAGCTCAATTTGAGCATCGAGAGTATCATTATCCTGCATGAAATAAAACTCATCGGGCTGCCATACATCGTTGATCCTTTCCTCAATATTCTGAATACGCAGAGAAAGGTTATTGATCTGCTCCTGAATTTTGAGCTTATCAACGACACTTGTTTCGGGAGCATTATATTTTTGTACAAGCCCCTCACGCTTTGTTTGCATTGCGTTCTTTTTATCCGTAAGGCAGTGGTATGTCGCTTCGTTCAGCCTGTCCATAGCATCGGAAAATGCATCACGGCGATGTTTGTTCAGACCGATAGAGAAACTCTTTATTGCATCATTCAGAGCAACAACACGGTTCAGCTTATGTGTGATAACCTCACGCTTTGCGGTATGCTTTGCAATTTTGCCCTCACATACCTTGATTTTCTGCTCATGGGCAGGGATCTTGTTCTCACGAATATCGGCAATTTTCTTCTTATTTTTCTCAATAAAAGTGCGGACAAGAGGGAGATTGCCGAGTGCAGCTTCAAGCATACGATTCTTATCTCCCAGACGGTCAGCGGTATCGGAAAGCCGCTGAATAGCCGTCTTGTGAGTGCTGATCTTGTCCTGCTGAACAGCAATTTTGCTGTCAAGGGTATCAATGCGTGTCTGGTGTCTCTCCGCCTTAGCATTCAGAAAAGGAAGAAGTTTTCCCGATTTCTGTATGCTTGTCTCGTCCTGCTGTTGTTCCTGCGACCTTGCCTGCTGTTTGCGAAGCTCTTCCTCTGCATCGGCAACAGGCTGGTCGGGAACTCGTTTATCGTCATTATCCTGTACGGGCATAGGCTACCTCACTTTCTTCTCTTGACGAGAACGATGATTGTTGTGGCTGCCGTCACAAGCACGGCACTTCCGATGATGATAAACTTCTTCATGGTCTTTTACTCCTCTCTAATTCTTCGGTCTGAATGATACGCTCTTGTTCGGTACGCTGTCTGCGCCGAGCGATCTCAGACAAATGCTTGTGGGATTCTCTTGTAAAATGTGCATGACCATTACGGCGATTATAATCGTCAAACAGCTCACTCAAAGTCGGAACATCGTCCGCCGCACTCTGTTCAGGGAAAATCGGAGCTTCTTCCTGAGCCTTGATTTTCTCATGCTCTTGAATATCCGAGAGCGTTCTGCCGTTCACAGAGATCACACGGTCAAGCTCA
>JAEDMD010000199.1 GCA_016303195.1 Oscillospiraceae bacterium
TGGTCATGAGACTTCCTGCGGGAACTCAGACCAATTATAACCCGACACTTTTCATTGAGGCGCTGAGAAAAGACACGGGAACAGCCTTTGAAGCTCAGAAGATCAGCCGAACTGCAATACTGTGTGCTGACAATACAGCTTTTGAGTAAGCATTCTGTCTGACTGAGAAATAATTAAATATGTTTTTTTGAAAAAGCTATTGCAATTTCATACAAAATATGTTATGATATAAAAGCATTTGAAATCCGTTCGTACATTTGTACGGATGAGGGTTAATGCCGCAAGACATTAAATCGAGCAGTCCTCTGCCTGATCTCCTGTCTCAGGACAGGCTTTGCTATGCACTTATTTATTATTTTTTCTGCGTGTGCCGAATGCTGAACGGTGTATGCGGAACAGGTAAGAATGTTCGGAAATTTTAGGAGGAAAATAAAATGGATGCACTCAAGTTAATCAGCGAATCAAGCATGAAGGAAAATGTTCCGCAGTTCAATGTAGGTGATACTGTAAAGGTTCACGTACAGATCAAGGAAGGCGACAAGAGCCGTATTCAGGTCTTCGAGGGAACAGTTATCGCTAAGAAGCACGGCGGTATCAACGAAACATTTACTGTAAGACGTGTAGCTCACGGATGCGGTATTGAAAGAGTATTCCCTGTTCACTCACCTGCTGTTGACAAGGTTGAGGTTGTAAGACGTGGTAAGGTTCGCAGGGCTAAGCTCTACTACCTCAGAGACAGAGTTGGTAAGGCTGCTAAGGTCAAGGAACAGATCCGCTAACAGGTTGCAGACTGAGTTCAGGCAGTTCTTCCTGCCTGACTCATCTTCTTTCCTTGAAGGGACTTAATGTCCCTTTTTTGCTACAATAACAAACATAAATGTTCTATACATAACAGTTTATATAAGTGGAGGGATATTATGTCCGAATACACAGAGTCCAACGAAGATATCGAGATCAGGGAAGAAGCTGACGAAACAGCAGAGACTGAAGAAGTTTCCGCAGAGAATAAGCCTGACGGAAACGGCGGTGATGAAGAAAAAGGCAATATTGCCATGGATATATTCGAGATAGTCGAATCTACGCTGATAACCATGTTTGTAATTGTTATGATTTTCACATATCTGCTCCATCCGCTGGCTGTTCAGGGAAGTTCTATGAATGATACTCTCCAGAATGAGGATAAGATACTTATGTGTACGCTGGTATTTGACCCTTCATACGGTGATATCGTTATTATTAATAATGATGCCGCATATCTTCTTGACGAAAACGGAAATGCTGTCAAAAAGGAGATCGCAGGTCATGACCTTAACGAGTGCCTTATCAAGAGAGTTATTGCAGGTCCCGGTCAGAAGATCAAGGTAGATGCTGATGAGAACACAGTTACGGTTGACGGTCAGGTACTTGTTGAAAACTATACAAAGCCTGTAACATCCGATGACGATCCGCTCAGATACGGAAGTGCATGGTTCAATGGCGAAGTAACTGTTCCTGACGGATACTATTTCGTAATGGGCGATAACAGAAACAATTCAGCTGACAGCCGTAATCCCGATGTCGGATTCATCAAGCTGGATCAGATCTACGGCAAAGCAGTTGTCAGATATTCACCGTTAAAAGAAGCTAAGGTGCTTTTATTTAATAAGTAATGGAAAATAAGAGTGAAAACAGTATATTAAAGGAAATATATGAACTGTGTGAAACTGTGCTTATAGCCTTTTTCACAGTCTCATTGTTTCTTGCGTATGTAGTTCGTGTCAGCGATGTGGACGGCCCGTCAATGGAGAATACTTTCCATACCGCCGACAAGGTGATATCCCTGCCACTGGCAAGAAATTTCAGGACAGGAGACGTAATAGTTGCAAATACCGATGAATCGGGGGTTTATGACGAAGACGGCAGTCTCATACACGTAGAAGGTCTAAATAAAACTGTCATAAAGCGTGTTATCGCTTCCGAGGGGCAGACCATAGATATCGACTTTGAAAGCGGAAGTGTCACAGTTGACGGTGTTCTTCTGGATGAGCCGTATATCACAGGCCTTACTCATAATGATGAAGGTGCGTTTACGGGAAAATATCCGCTGACTGTGCCTGAAGGCTATGTGTTTGTGATGGGCGATAACAGAGCAGTTTCAATGGACAGTCGCTCGCCTAAGATCGGATTCGTTGATGAAAACAGGATCATCGGAAAAGTAGTTCTGAGAATATTTCCTTTTGACAGTTTCGGAAAGATCGGATAATAACAGGAGGAATAGTGGAAAATACCGATATGAAGCAGATACAGTGGTTTCCCGGTCATATGGCTAAGACTCGTCGTCTTATCGCCGCAAACCTGAAACTTGTAGATGCTGTTGTAGAGATAGTCGATGCAAGAACACCGCTGAGCAGCAGAAATCCCGAAATGGATTCCATGACAAAGGGAAAACCGAGGATGATACTGCTGAACAAGTGCGATCTTGCTGATGACAAGGCTACACAAAAATGGATTAATTATTTCAGAAGCACAGGCGCAGAGGCTATGGCTGTTGACTGTAAATCAGGCAAGGGCGTTAAGAATCTTCTGTCGAATGTGAAAAATACTGTTCTGAAGGAGCTTATGGAAAAGCGTCAGAGGAGCGGTATGACAGGTGCTTCTGTTAGACTTATGATCGTGGGGATACCGAACGTAGGAAAATCCTCGCTGATAAACCGCCTTGCAGGCGGAAAACGTGCAAAGGTAGAGGACAGACCCGGAGTTACACGAACAAAGCAGTGGGTGAAACTGGACAACAGCGCCGAACTGCTCGATATGCCAGGCGTTTTATGGCCGAAATTCGAGGATCAGTCAGCCGCAGTGAGACTTGCTTTCACAGGCGCTATAAGCGATGATATCCTCGATATAGAAACGCTTGCAATGAAACTTCTCAGCTTCCTTTCGGAGAATTATCCCGATTCACTTGTACAGCGATACAAGGTCGAACTTTCAGATGAGGATACAGGACTTGATCTTCTGGAAAAGGTCGGCAGAAAGCGTGGTATGATGATCTCAGGAGGCGAGATAAATACCGAAAGAGCGGCGATAACCGTTCTGGATGAGTTCAGAAGCGGCAAGCTGGGCAGAATAACGCTCGAACTTCCGCCGCAGAAGGAGCAGTAATGGCAAGGGTAACACTTCATCAGGAGCTTTTTGACTACGATAAGGAGCTTCGTAAGAAATATCCCGTTATATGCGGTATCGACGAGGCAGGCCGAGGCCCTCTCGCAGGCGATGTTTATGCAGCGGCTGTTATTCTCAATGACAATGTGCTGATAAATTATCTCAACGACAGCAAGAAGATCAGCGAAAAGCGCCGTGAACTGCTGTATGATGAGATAATCGAAAAAGCCGATGCTTACTGCATTGCAACTGCAAGCGTAGCGGAGATCGACGAACTCAACATTTTGCAGGCTACTATGCTTGCTATGAAACGTGCGTATGAAGGGCTCGGCAAAAAAGTTGATCTTGCACTCATTGACGGAAACAGACTTCCTGATCTGAGCTGTAAGAGCGAGTATGTCATAAAGGGCGATGCAACTTCTGCATCCATATCGGCTGCATCGGTGCTGGCTAAAGTAGCGAGAGACCGTTATATGAGGGAGCTTGCCGAGAAGTATCCGCAGTATGAATTCGGAAAGCACAAGGGCTACGGTACAAAGCTCCATTATGAAATGCTCGAAAAATACGGTATCTCCGATGTACACAGGAGATCATTCCTTAAAAAGATCATCGATGACGAAAAGTGAGATCGGAAAGCTTGGGGAGGAAAGTGTATGCGCTTACCTCAAAAAGCAGGGCTACAAGATAGCCGCAAGGAATTATCGCATTAAAGGCGGAGAGATCGACATAGTTGCTGAAA
>JAEDMD010000200.1 GCA_016303195.1 Oscillospiraceae bacterium
CAAGCAGATTCAGTGCAAAGCCGTCAGGTGTGCTTTGTGCGGTGTTGCCTTAAAAGTTATCAGCAGTTTGCGCTTGAACGGTACAATTCATGTATGCACATCTGCACACTGATCGTTCAGCAACTAAAAACTTGCTACTACCAAGTGTATTGTGTCAGTTTTCCTTCACGGGAAAGGTCGGGATAATCCCATTGTCTGAGAACCTCATAAACGGCGATGGCAACGGAATTTGAGAGATTGAGGCTTCTCAGTTCGTTACGCATCGGTATTCTTGCACAGCGGTCGGGATTGTCATGGAGGAGGGCTTCGGGAAGTCCTTTGTCCTCCCTGCCAAAAATGAGGTAGGAATTGTCGGGGTATTCGATATCGCTGTGGACATGAAGCCCTTTAGTTGTGAAGTAGTAAAAATTTCCGTCCTTGTTTTTCTCAAAAAAATCGCTGAGATCGTCATAATATGTGATATCCAGCTTGTCCCAGTAGTCAAGGCCTGCACGTTTAAGGTGCTTGTCCGAGACTTCAAAACCGAGAGGACGGACGAGATGCAGTTTCGCACCCGTAACAGCGCAGGTACGGGAGATATTTCCTGTATTCTGCGGAATCTGCGGTTCAACGAGAACGATGTTAAGATTATGCATTTTATCTCCTTGCGAATAAATAAATTTTCTTAACAGATAATAATGTAGCAATGCAGAATGATATGCATTGCAGAAAGGGGGACTTTATGGATATAAAGTCACTTGCAAAGGGAGCGGCGGCAGGAGCGGCAGTTGGAATGGCATTTTGTGCCCTTACCGAAGCTCCGATGTCCAAGAAAATGAGCATAAAGCGTGATGCGAACAAGACGCTGAAAGCGGCGAATACTCTCTGGGATGATATAATATCCCTCGTCAGGTAGTTTCGCCTGAATTTTTTCTGTATTCCAGATAGCTTTCCAGAATTATGACAGCGGCAACAGCATCCACCACATTTTTGCGTTTCTTGCCTCTTGTGTTGGTCACATTCAGGTAGTTATGCGCCGAAACTGTGGTACAGCGTTCATCCCACAGCTTAGTGGGGATGCCTGTCATTTCCTCCAGTTTTTCGGCAAAAAGAGTGCATTTCTCACATCTTTCGCCGATAGTGCCGTTCATATTCTTAGGATAGCCTACAACTATTTTCTCCGCCCTTTGCTCTTTAGCGAGGGCGGCAGTTTTTTCAATACATTTATCGAAATCCTTCTCAGCGATAACAGTGACAGGTGAAGCTATCATTTCGCTTTTACCGCAGACAGCGATACCTGTTCTTGCGTCGCCGAAATCAACAGACATAATTATCATATTTACCTCATAAAACGTTTTTAATCGTAAGGAATGATGCCGATATCGGCATAGGGGAATGAGAATGAAATTGAGTCGCTTTTCTGAATCGTTCCCTCACCGTCAGTGATATCAAGCATTTCAGGCCCTTCCACGGAAAAGCGTACATAGCAAACTTTGTTGAAATCCTCGCAGATGCCTGTGAAAAACGTTTTTCCGCCGATTATTTTTGAACCCGCATCGGCATTGCCGACGGTGACCTCGGAGATGTCAACAGTTGGAAAATTCAGTTCTATCCGATACTTTTTGCCGATAACAGGGGAATACTGAGCTTTCCAGACACCCTTGATGTAGCCGATAGTTGTACTGCCCGTGACGATGACAGCATCGTTTTCATTCTCTGTATTTATTACAGTAAACAGCATTTTTATCCTCCTTTTTGCAAACCGCAGAAAATGCCGCTGTTGTCGGTATAGTCGGGGTGCAGATATGACTTAGGATGAACTGAGTTCCTGTTCAGCGCAGCCTGCAAGTACGAATGCACATAGAACAGACAGAATAAATATTTTTTTCATAATAATGTTCCTTCTGGCAGTAATTCGGCAAATGCTGTTGTTTTAGGTGAATAATATTGCCGAAAGGCGACTATCATTTTTAGACATCAGCGAGCGAAGCGTGATATGCGCCGCCGTTCACTCAGCGATTACCACGGCTTTACAGTGCCGATTATATCCTTTACGGACTTGATGCCCTTGCTGTCGAGGAATTCGTTCATTTCTTCAATAATTTTAACAGGAGCGAACGGGTCTGTGAAAATAGCCGCACCGACCTGAACAGCGCTTGCGCCTGCCATCATCAGTTCGATAGCGTCACGACCCGATGATACGCCTCCCATGCCGATAACAGGGATATTTACGGCATTAGCCACCTGCCATACCATGCGGACAGCGATCGGGAATACCGCAGGGCCGCTCATACCGCCCACGTTGTTGCGGAGAATCGGTCTGCCTGTGTTTATGTCTATCCTCATGCCGAGGAGAGTATTTATCAGCGAAACAGCGTCAGCACCTGCGGCTTCAACAGATTTAGCAATGTCGGTTATGCTTGTTACATTCGGCGACAGTTTGACAACGAGAGGCTTTTTTGTGGCTTCACGTACCTTTCGTGTTACCTCAGCCGCCATGTCACAGCTTGTACCGAAAGCCGCACCGCCCTGTTTTACGTTAGGGCAGGAGATGTTCAGCTCTATCATATGAACGTCGGTATCATCCAGTTTTGCGGCAACTTCCGCACATTCTTCGGGAGTAGCGCCTGCGATATTTGCGAGGATGACCAGATCCTTAGTGAGCAGATTCGGAAGCTCAACATCGATGAAGTGGTCGATACCGGGATTCTGCAAGCCGACGGAATTGAGCATACCCGACGGAGTTTCGGCAATTCTCGGAGTGGGATTGCCTGTCCTCCGATGGAGCGTAGTGCCCTTTGTAGCGATACCTCCCAGCTTGTTAAGCGGGAAAAGCTCCTCATATTCTCTGCCGTAGCCAAAAACACCCGAAGCAGGGATAACGGGGTTTTTGAAGTCTACACCGCATACATTTACAGAAAGATCAGCCATTACCAAAGCACCTCCTCAGCATTGAAAACAGGACCGTCCTTGCAGACGTGAGCGAAATATTCCTCGTCATTGCGCTTAGTGCGGCAGGCACAGCCAAGACACGCACCGATACCGCAAGCCATGCGTTCTTCCAGCGAGATCTCGCAGAAAATGCCGTTTTCCTTGCAGATTGCGGCAACACCTTTCAGCATAGGCATCGGGCCGCAGGCATAAACAGCGGAAACACCGCCTTTTTCGGCAATTTCTTTAAGCGGCTGTGTAACAAAGCCGTGGATACCTGCCGAGCCGTCATCAGTGCAGAGAATGACCTCAGCGCCGGTGGACTTGAAATCGTCCTGAAGGATGGCGGCTGAGCTGTTTCTGAAACCGCTTATAGCTACGGCTTTTTCGCCGTATATCTTAGCAAGCGGGAGCATAGGCGGAGTACCGATACCGCCGCCGATGAGAATTACCTTCTCGGCATCGGGCTTGATGGTAAAGCCGTGACCGAGAGGAGCGAGCATATCTATAAGATCGCCCTTGTTCAGCTTTGCGATCTCGTCAGTGCCCTGACCTCTGATCTCAAAAACAATGCGGAGAGTGCCTTTCTCCTTGTCGATGCCGCAGATGGAAATTGGTCTGCGGAGGGTAAATCCATTAGCCCTTATATGAACGAACTGACCTGCTGAAGCCGCCTGAGCGACTTCGGGACAGGCAATGGTAAAGCTGTAAATATTGCGAGCAATAGCCATTTTCTCAGTTATTATGAAACTTCCCTGAGTATATTTCATTTTTGACCTCCTTGGTGTACAGTTATTCTATTATATTATAGCATACTATTTTGGATTTAGCAAGTAGTGTGGATGAAATAACCAGGGCAGCAGCATTTATTTTTTTTTAAGGCAACACCGCACAGAGCTTGTGCTGAAGATGCGCAGACAGATTTTTT
>JAEDMD010000201.1 GCA_016303195.1 Oscillospiraceae bacterium
TCCGGTGGACTGTTTTTGGAGAGGGGACGCCCTGCACGAGAGGGCGTCCCCTTAGTTAAATATGACTTTGCTGACAAGCTGAGGAGAGCTGAGAGTGAACTTTCAGCTCTCTTTGAATAAATGCACAATGATAAATGCCTGAAGCATAGGCATTATTACAACATTAATAATATTAAGTGGGGGAATAGCAATGGCTGAATTAAAAACAGGTTATCAGGGTAAAACAGTTTACGGAAATACCTTCACCGTCCTCGAATTTCTCGGCGGCGGCGGTCAGGGAAATGTCTACAAAGTACAGTGCGGCGGCAGGGAAATGGCGCTGAAATGGTATCACAAGGCTACCATTGACAAGATGAAAGACCCTGACGAATTCTACGAAAATCTCATGGCTAACATCAAAAAAGGCGCTCCTACATCGGCTTTTCTATGGCCAGAGGAGCTTACCGAGAAGTGTGACGGCAGTTTCGGCTATATCATGGGTCTGCGCCCGTCCAATTACGAGGAGCTTACACGCTTTCTCATCTGGGATGCCAAAAAGCGCCGTATGAAGGCAAGTTTCGCAAGCATCACAGCAAGGTGCAATGCGGCAATAAACATCATCGAGGGATTCCGTGCCCTCCACAATGACGGTTACAGCTATCAGGACCTCAACAACGGAAATTTCTTCATCGACCCGTCAAACGGCGATGTCCTTATCTGCGACAATGACAATGTTTCCGAGCGTGGCGTGAATTTCGGGATCGCAGGAAAACAGCGTTATATGGCTCCTGAGGTAGTTCTCGGAGGAGTTCCCGACAAGCGCTCCGACCGTTTCTCGCTGGCTGTCATTCTTTTCCGTATGCTGTTCATCGAGCATCCGCTGGAGGGAAAATATTCAACTCCGCCATGCATGACACCTGAGCTTGAAAAGAAATTCTACGGCAGCGATCCCGTTTTCGTCCTTGACCCTGAGGATGACCGAAATGCCGCCAATAATCAGCTCAACACCAATACTCTCCGATTCTGGAAGATATACCCTGAGTACATCCGTGAGCTTTTTGTGAAGTCTTTCGGCAAAAGCTCGGTTCTGCCGCCTTATGACCGAATAATCGAGAAAACATGGCTGGATGCCTTTGTTAAGCTGAGAAGCGAGACTGTTCCCTGTCCGCACTGCGGCAAGGAGACATTCATCACCGCAGGCTATACCGTAAGCTGCATGTACTGCGGCGGCCCGCTGACCTGCACATCGCAGATAAAGTTCAAGCGCTGTGAAGTGCCGATATACGGCGGTGTCAAGGTATTTGAGGGACAGCTTGGGGACAGCGGTGAGGGCTATCATGATGTTGTCGGCGAGATCGTCCGCAACAAGAAAGACCCGAACAAACACGCTCTCCGCAATCTCACCGATCAGACATGGAGTGTGAAATTGCCCGATAATACGGTGAAAACCGTTGATCCTGACGGTATCGTTCCGCTGAATAAGGGATTCGAGATAACTATCGGCAAAAATACCTGTACTGTTGAATAAGAGGTAAATATGTTAAGAAAAAAGAAATGCTACTGCCCCGCCTGCAAGTCACTGCTGAATTTGCAGGAGGGCTTTTCCTCGAAAAATGAAAAGCATATGTGTACCGAGTGCGGACGTATCATAAACGTCACAACAGGCGAATTTCCGCAGGATGACGAGGAGGAAGAACTCTATTTCGGGGATTTCTCCGTGAAAGAGGGAAAATACGGTGGGAGCGACAATGAAAAGACTGCGCCTCTGCCGAAAATACCGCAGGAAGCACCGCCTCCGCAATATGAGGATGAAGGAGAACTTCCGCCTCCTCCGATGCCCGAAGATGCGCCAACTCCGCCTCCGACCGAGGAAGCACCGCCTCCTGCCGAGGAAGAAAAAGGTGGAATAATGGACTCGATGAGGGACGGTCTGAATAACTGGAAAAAAAGCCATGTAAAGCCGCTGATGATCGCAAAACTGGGACTTGTGGCAGTAATATTCATACTGGCATCCGCATTTCTCCTGTCCAAGCTGACACCGATGGGCTACGATTCGGTATCGCTGGAGGGAATGGACAAGCGGAGCGTCTCGGAAATGCTCGAAAGACAGGGATTTACCCGTGTCAAGACCATTCCCCTTGAAGATCTGGGCTACGATCAGATAGATCAGGAAAATATCGTCAGAAGCATCGAGATCGGCGATATAACGGATTTCAAGTCCACAAAGCGATTCCTGAAATGGAAGAAGATAAAGGTCTATTACAGTTCGCTCCAGAAAAAAGCGCTCCCGATATCTTCAAAGGATATCAAGGATATGGACTATGTTGACCTGCAAAAAATGCTTACCGCCGCAGGATTTGTCAATATAAAGACGGAAGCCGATCCCGACCTGACAACGGGCTGGATACATTCCGCAGGCGAGGTGGAAAAGGTCTATGTGAACAACAAGGAGAAATTCTCGGCAAATGACCAGTACCGCCCCGATGTGGAGATAATCATCGTCTACCACACGTTCAAATAGCAGTTTGTATTTATTGGCGTAATGCATAAATTGGAAAGTGAAATTTTATACAAAAAGCATATAAAATCAGTAAATTTAGTACCTGCTAACGGTGTTTTTTATAAAATTCTCCAAAAACTTGACAAATAATGCCGAAAGTGGTAGAATGAAACGGTACACAGCTAATAGGTTTATTCATTCGTCATTCTGCACAAAAGACAAAAAACTCAGAATTTGCCTATCCTCTCAGGGGTGTGACAACGAAAAAAGCTATGTGAAGTTCGCATAGCGCAAAATTACACTTATCACCAATAGGAGGATCACTATGTTTTGTAAAAATTGTGGAAACGAATTAGCAGACGGTACTTCATTCTGCCCAAGCTGTGGAACTGCACAGAATGATGCGGCAGTTACACTGAACAAGGGTACACCGATATCAGCACAGGTTGACGAGCGCAAGCAGGTTCTTGCAGTTATGGATGACAGCTTCTCTGTTATGACTTCCATCAAGCAGAAGGAAAATGAGATCGAGGAAAAGGAAGAACAAATCGAAAAGACTAAGGAAAAGGCAAGAAAGCGCTATGTAGTTCTCTGGAGCTTCATCGGATTTATGATAACTTGTATACTTGAAGGCATTATCGGTACAGCTCTTGCATCTGTTTTCTTTTTTGGCGGCATTGCTTTCGGTGTGTGGAGAATGATAAGCAAGAAGAAGGAAGCTGCTGCTCTTGAAGCAGAAAAGCAGACTCTTGAAAATACACTTCTCAGCCTTAAAAATGATCCGGTACTTTTATGGCTGCCATACGATTACAGAGACAGCACATCATTCACATATCTTTATACATACCTTACAAACTTACGTGCAAACAGCCTTAAAGAGGCTATCAACCTCTATGAGACAGAAAAGCATCAGGAAAGACTGGAGCTTATTTCAGCAGTAACCGCTCAGGCCGCTTCCGATGCCGCTTCATCTGCAAATGCCGCTGCCGGTGCTGCTGCCGCAAGCGCATTCTTCTCACTTTTCAGATAAGCGGAACAATATACGAATCAAAGGGGAGCAGAGATATTCTGCTCCTTTTTTGTATAAGTAAGTTTTTTCAAAAACATTTGTAGGGACGGCCAATGGTCGTCCTTGCGATAATGCAGAATATCGGGAGGGCCGCCAAAGGCAGCCCCTACATATTGTTTGTTCTGCGTGAATTATTTGTAGGGACGCCCATTGGGCGTCCGCAGAATCCAAACCGCCGTAATTCGCACATACAGGCGGACGGCCAATGGCCGTCCCTACAATTTTAACAATTCTGCGTGAAAACTTGTAGG
>JAEDMD010000202.1 GCA_016303195.1 Oscillospiraceae bacterium
CGGTGAGCGCTCCTATGAAAGCTATAAAAGGCTTAAAGAAGCAGGTGCAGACCGCTATTTACTACGCCACGAAGCCGCTTCGCCCGAACTTTACAGGAAACTCCACCCTGCTGAGATGAGCCTTGAAAACCGCAAGGAATGTCTTTTCGCCCTGAAAGAACTGGGCTATCAGGTTGGAGCAGGCTTCATGGTCGGTGCGCCATTCCAGACTACATATGACCTGCGTTTCCTGCAATCCTTGCAGCCCCAGATGATAGGCATAGGCCCGTTCGTTCCCCATCACAATACCGAGTTTGCCCATATGGAAGGCGGTACTCTTGGTCTGACACTGAGACTTCTGGGCATTATCAGGCTTATGTTCCCGAATATACTTCTGCCTGCAACTACTGCTCTCGGAACTATCGCTCCCAACGGCAGAGAGCTTGGTCTGATGACAGGATGCAACGTGGTGATGCCAAATCTTTCCCCTGTGATGGTACGTAAGAAGTATGACCTTTATGACAATAAAATATGCACAGGCGAAGAAGCCGCTGAATGCCGTGGATGTCTCGAAAGACGCATAACCTCCGCAGGCTACGAAATAGTTTCTGAACGTGGCGACTGCCGCTGAGCGAGCGGCGGCGCAACCATGATTCGGCGCAAGCGCCTTACAGAGACAGATATCTAAAGGCTAAAAGCTAATGGCTAACGGCTAAAAGCTAACAGCTTGAGATTTTTAATGATCAAGGAGAAATAAATGAGAGTACGTTTTCATCTTCCCGATTTTTCGGGCAATTATAAACTTAATCTGCTCTTTGCGGAAATGCTCAGACATAAGCCCGAATTCTTCCGTGAGGGTGTGGAGATAGCTTCTTTCTACGGTGTTTTCCCTCCGTCCATATGGAACGGCGGAAGAACTCAGGGCGGTGTTGTCGATAAGACCTTCGTAAAGAGCGTTATCAAGGCTTTCAACGATCGTGGCATCCCCCTGCGCTTTACTTTCACCAATCCCGCTCTGGAGAAAAAACACCTCAGCGATAATTTCTGCAATATGGTCATGGCTATGGCTAACAACGGCATGAACGAATGTATCGTTATGTCGCCCATACTGGAGGACTATATCCGCAACAACTACCCGAAATACAAGCTCACAAGCTCCACCTGCAAGCGGATCACCGATCCTGCAAAACTGGAGGAGGAACTGGCTAAGGATTACAGCATCGTGGTAGTGGACTATGACTTCAACAATAATTTCGAGGTGCTGGAAAAACTACCAAGAAAGCAGGACTGTGAGCTTCTGGTCAATGCCTGCTGTGAGCCGAACTGTCCGAGACGTTCCGCTCATTATCACTCCATCGGTGTCCAGCAGATAGCCTACAACGAGCATATAAAGAAATACCCCAACGCTCCCTTCAACGTTGAGAAATATGACCCTGAGCATTTCCGTGACTGTCCTTACTCTCAGCGTGGTATCTTCGAGATACGCAAGCTGAGAACTCACATCTCCCCCGATGATATCTGGGAAAAGTATGTGCCTATGGGCTTTGAGCAGTTCAAGATAGAAGGACGAACTGCAAGCCCCATAAATGTTCTCGAAACTTATATGTACTACATGGCTAAGCCTGAATGCCGTGACGAAGCCCGTTTCACCCTCCTCAAAACAATGGAGAATTCAGGTGCGATGGTATTCAAATAAACCGCTGAGCAAGCGTTCATCCAATATTTACAGAATCCATGCATTTTTCGTCAGGCAACACCACAATTGAGAATTATGCATTATGATCCAAATAAGGAGGAAGAAATGAAAGTACGTTTCCATCTGCCCGATTTTTCGGAAAAATTCAAATTCAATCTCATGTTCATCACCATGCTTGAAAAAAGCCCTGAGCTTTTCCGTGAGGGCGTGGAGATAGCTTCCGTTTACGGTGTTTTCCCTCCGTCTCTCTGGAACGGAGGCCGTGTGAAATACGGCAAGTGCGACAAGGATTATGTGAGACTCATCACCAAGACTTTCAATGACCGTGGCATCCCTCTGCGCTTTACTTTCACCAATCCCATGATAGAGAAAAAACACCTCAGCGATGAATTCTGCAACATGGTAATGCATATCGCTGACAACGGCATGAACGAATGTATCGTTATGTCACCCATACTGGAGGATTACATCCGCAAAAACTATCCGAATTACAAGCTCACAAGCTCCACCTGCAAGCGCATAACCGATCCCGATCTGGTCTGTCAGGAGGTGGAAAAGGATTACCATATCGTTGTTATCGACTATGACCTTAACCACGATTTCGAGACTCTGGAAAGGATACCCGACAAGAGCAAATGCGAGATCCTCGTTAATGCCTGCTGTAATCCCGACTGCGCTCACCGTTCCCATCATTATGAGATAATCGGTCTTGAACAGATAGCTTATGCGAACCATGTCCGCAAGTATCCCAATGCGCCTTTCGATCAGGATAAGTTCACCCGTGAACATCCCGAAAGTCAGTATGAATTCTCCTGCGACTGCATGAACCGCTCACTGTTCAAGGTCAAAGACCTGAGCTGTCATATCACTCCTGACGAAATATGGGAAAAGTACGTGCCTATGGGCTTCAATCAGTTCAAGATAGAGGGCAGGACTTCCGATATCTTCAACCTCGCCGAGCATTATCTCTACTACATGGCTAAGCCCGAATGTCTCGACGAAGCCCGGCTCATCCTCTACCGCAACCTCTGGAAAAACGGCATCATCAATGTCAATGAATGAGCGAAAGGAGAATTCAATGTCAGTCAGATTCCATCTTCCGGGGTTTACCCAGCATTTCATGTTCAATATCACCTTTGCGGAAATGCTGAAGCATCGTCCCGATTTCTTCCGTGAAGGTGTGGAGATAGCTTCTGTTTACGGAACTTTCCCCCCTGCCATGTGGAACGGCGGACGCTTTCAGTTCGGCAGATGCGATGAGGGGTTCATAAGACAGGTCATAAAAATGTTCAATGACAGGGATATCCCCCTGCGCTTTACATTCACAAATCCCGTCCTTGAAGAAGAACACCTCCATGATAAATACTGCAATATGATAATGCGCCTCGCCGATAACGGCTTCAATGAGGTCATCGTGGCTTCTCCGCTTCTGGAAGAATATATCAGGAAAAACTACCACGATTATAAGATAACCAGTTCCACCTGCAAGCGTATAACCGACGCTGAAAGGCTTTATTCCGAAGTGGAAAAGGATTATCACATTGTTGTTATCGACTATGACCTCAACCATGATTTCGAGGCTCTGGAAAAGATACCCGACAAGAAAAAATGCGAGATACTGGTCAATGCCTGCTGTGAAGCGAAATGTCCCTACCGCTCCGCCCATTACAGAGCCATCGGCAAGGAACAGATAGCCTATGCCCGTCATATGGCGAAAAATCCTGACAAGGACTATGTGCTTCTCCCCGACAACACCTACCGCAAGGGAAGCAGAGAATGTCAGTTCATGAACAGGAGCATTTTCGAGATACAGGATTCTCCAAACTTCATCCCTGCTGATGAAATATGGGAAAAATACGTGCCTATGGGCTTTGAGCAGTTCAAGATAGAGGGCAGGACTTTCAATATCATCGCTCTCATGGAGCATTATATGTACTACATGATAAAGCCCGAATGCCGTGACGAAGCACGTTATATCTTCATGCAGCAGCTTGCCATGAATAAAGTTATAAAGTTCTGAAAAGTTCATCAGCACGGCAACAGCATTTACTTTTAAAAAATATAAAAAAGCGCCGCAGGCGCACGTT
>JAEDMD010000203.1 GCA_016303195.1 Oscillospiraceae bacterium
TGACCGTATTCAAGCATAACGTAGTTTGTGATATCAACAAAATTATTGATAGGACGCACACCGCTTGCACGGAGTCTCTCTCTCATCCATCTTGGTGACGGCTCAATTTTTACGTTCTTTACGATACCTGCACAGTATCTCTGGCACTTCTCTGTGTTGTGGATATCTACTTTCAGCATGGAGTTGATATCACCGTCAACGCCCTTGAATTCAGGAGCTTTTACTTTCAGCTCTGTGCCGTATGTAGCGGCTGTCTCTCTTGCAAGACCGATAACGCTGAGACAATCGGGACGGTTTGAAGTTATCTCGAATTCGATAGAAGTATCGTCAAGACCGATAGCTGAATGGATATCCTGTCCAAGCTCGCAGTCCTCCTCGATAACAAAAACTCCCTCAGGGTCAGCATATGGGAAATCATGAGCAGTAAGACCGAGAGTATCAAGTCCGCAGAACATACCGAAGCTCTCAACTCCACGCATCTTGCACTTCTTTATCTTGCCTTCGGGAAGTACAGCGCCGTCCAGTGCAACAGGAACGAGGTCGCCTTCCTTGACATTCTTAGCGTTTGTAACTATCTGTATAGGAGCATCTGCACCAATGTCAACCTGACAAACGAACAGTGCATCTGCATTTTCGTGAGGGCCTTTGGAAAGTATCTTTCCCACAACTACCTTTGAAATGTTCTTTCCTTCTTCTTCAAAGCACTCAACCTTTGAACCGCTCATTGTAAGAGCGTGACACAGATCTTTAACAGGCATATCGGCTTTTACATAATCGCCGAGCCATTTCATTGATAAATTCATATAATATTTTCCTTTCGTTTAATCCGAATCCTTCTGATCGTCTAAGATACCGATACAGGTTACCAGATCTTCTGATCTGCCGCATTTTCGGCGGCATCGGTTATTATCTTGAATACCTTGTCACGGACTGCCATATCGTGGAATACAAGTACGTCTTTTTTGCCGTTTCTGAGGCTGAATTTCACAATATAGTCATTGCCGTCGTCTCCGCCGTTATAGGTTTTGACCGATATCACTTCACTTAACTCCGAAACCATCGGTGATGAAAAGTTGATGATATATTTATCCGAAATAAAATACTGATCGCTGAAACCCTGACTGTTTTTAATGATTTCTTCAAGCTCGTCATAGGAACTCACGCCTGCCGATGTAAGCATATCAGCCAGCTTTTTATTGAGAGTGAGCTGTCCACGTATTATAAAACCGAGTAAAATGGCTATAACTCCGAATAATACATAAGAAGCCCATCTCAGCTCAGGTTCGGAAAGAACAAATACCGCAGGCATACCAAATATGAACAGCACCGATAATGTACCGAGGATGGTTGTTCGCTTCTGATTTTTCTTTCTGTCGCTGATGATCTGTTCGATCAGTTTAGGCGGTTTATCCATGATCATACCTCCGATTTGCGGGGGAGGAACAATATCAGAACTGCTCCAAGAATCTCACATCGTTCTCATAGAGAAGTCTCAGGTCGTTGATATCGTAGCGTCCCATAACCATACGCTCCAGACCCAGACCGAATGCAAATCCTGAATATTCCTCAGGGTCGATACCGCAGTTTTCCAGAACCTTAGGATGAACCATGCCTGCTCCGAGGAGTTCGATATATCCCTCGTCCTTACACATTGAACAGCCCTTGCCTCCGCAGTTGAAACAGCTTATGTCAACTTCACAGCTTGGCTCGGTGAACGGGAAGTGGTGAGGACGGAAACGGAGCTTGCAGTCATTGCCGTAGAGCTTCTTCATAAGCATTTCGAGAGTTCCCTTGAGGTCGCTCATTGTGATGCCCTTATCTATAACAAGACCCTCTATCTGGTGGAAAAGCGGAGAATGTGTAGCATCAACGGCATCCGAACGGAAAACTCTGCCGGGTGAGATGATGCGGATAGGCGGTTTCTGAGTTTCCATAACGTGTACCTGTACGGAAGAAGTCTGGGTACGGAGGAGGACTGTCTCGTTAGTTCCCTCGATGTAGAATGTATCCTGAGTATCTCTTGCAGGATGGTCGGGAGGAAGATTAAGAGCCTCGAAAACGTGGTAGTCATCGTCTATCTCAGGGCCGTCAGCGATGTTGAAGCCCATGCCGATGAATATTTCACGTATCTCATTTTCAACCTTTGTCAGCGGATGGAACTTACCGAAAGGAGCGTGAGTTCCTGGGAGAGTGATATCAATAGTCTCCTCTTTCAGCTTAGCTGACTGAGCCTCTGATTTGAGAGCGTTGAGCTTTGAGCTGAGAGCTTCTTCGATATCTGCTCTTACCTTGTTTGCAAGCTGACCGATAACAGGTCTTTCCTCAGCGGAGAGCTTGCCCATCTGCTTCAGTATGGCAGTAAGCTCACCTTTCTTGCCGAGGAACTTTATCCTCAGGTCATCCAGTGCCTTGATCTCTGTGCAGGAAGAAAGTTCTTCCTTAGCCAGTGCTTCGATTTTTTCAAGCTGTTCTTTCATTTTTTCACCTCAGAAATAATAATGCGTAATTCGTAATGCGTAATGCGTAATTATTTTTCTGACATGAATTGAATAATTGTACATTCGTTACGAATTATGAATTTTAATTTAGCGAGAGCAGCGAGTCAACTTAATTACGAATTACGAATTACGCATTACGAATTAAAAAAGTCCTGCCCAACAGGACAAGACTTCAACTTGCTTTTATACCACCCATTGTCAGGAGAGCCGACACTCTCTTGTCTTTAACGCAGACCTACGTCAGAGCCTACAATATCAATATAATATGACACTTCCGCCCTGCCCCTCGTAAGTGAACTTCGGTATGCATCGTTACGGGACACTCGCACCGTTCTGCCCCTCTCTGCGGAAACTCTGACAAACCTACTCTCTCAGTCATCGGGTTAGTAATTATTATTATAATAGCTTTTTTTTAAAAAATCAAGTGGTTTTCTTGAAATTCACAAAATTTTATGATATTATATAATTACTGTGCCAATAAACGGCCCAAAGTCTATTGAAATGGAGAAAGATAATGGATAATTTTGCTGAACAGCTTGTTAAGCGCAACGAGACTTCATCGGATAAAACAAGAAAGAACGCACTTCTCATTGTGGGGATACTTCTCACTGCTGCCCTTGCCGCATTTGCATTATTACAGCTTGGCGCACCGCTGAGAGCGTTTGTGGGACTTATCCTCGCCGCCGCCAGCGGTTACGGAACATTCTTCATGTACCGCAATGCCTATGTTGAATATGAATATGCATTCACAAACGGCGAGCTTGACATTGACAAGATCACCGCAAAGACAAAGCGCACATCTATGGTATCCACTGAGGTGAAGAACTTCACCGCTTTCGGAAAGTACGATGAGAATATGAAAGAAACCGAGGATATGACACTTATCCTCGCATCTGACAATATTGCTTCAAGCGAATATTATGCGGATTTCACCCATGCAGAACACGGAAACACAAGACTTGTATTCTCACCCGATGAACGTATGCTGGATAATATACAGAAATTCCTGCCTGCAAAACTGAGACACTGATAATTTACATATAAACACGAAAATCAAATTTCAAAAATATGAGGGCGCTCGGAGGACTGCCAAAGGCAGCCCCTACAAAAATTTCTTGTTTCATGACCTGATATTTTAAAAATTAAATTCCGTGATAATCAACCACGGCAACAGCATTTACTTTTTTTGTGGTAAGGCATATTTCTTGAGAAACGTCCGTAAAGCATCGCTGCGCTTGCTTTACTACTTTGTCAGGGGGA
>JAEDMD010000011.1 GCA_016303195.1 Oscillospiraceae bacterium
TAACATCCCCCTTGACCCCAGAAATGCCGCCTTCGGCGGTTTTTATTATTTTTTAGTAAACGCTGTTGCCGTGGACTGACGCTCAAAACCCTTTGACAACCGCTTTGCAGTGTGGTATAATAAATAGTGAATGCTATGAGGAGGTGGGAATATGTCTAACGCAAAAGAACTGCTCGATAAGATACTTCATGATGAAAAATTACTCGGCAGTAAGGCTTTCCGTGACAAGATTTACAGTGATGTGCCGATAATCCGCACTGCCGCTCAGTTGGTGCGTCCTGAAACTCCTGCACGTATCAAGGCTATGAAAGCCCTCGCTCTCACGCCCGAAGCCTACTGGAAAACCTCTGCCTGGCTGTTTGTGACACAGGGAAAGTTCATGGCGGATTATACGGATGATTTCGCCTACGAAGGAAGTTTTACTCAGTATTACCCGACTTACCGTGAACTCACCACTGAACAGCTTCGTGGATACTTCACATGGAGAGCCGCTGTCCGCAAGGGAAATATCACCGCTTCTCCGCTTCCGTATCATTTTATCTATGTCTACGAACTGCTCAATGGTATCGGAACTGAACATGGCATGGATAATTTCCGCCGCATAGATGATTTTTGCAGAAATTGCAGTAAATTCAATGAAAAGCTGATGTCTTACAGGAAGAAATGGCTGCTCGATTATGCCATCTACAATGACCTTGACGCTTCCGCTCTGAGCAATATCGGCGATTCTGTAAATGAGAAAAATATTATCACTCTCATTCACTGGGATGAACACAATGAGGATGATATCTATAATGCGATCAGTGCGCTTTCCACACATAAATGCGAAAATTCCAAGTTCGCACAGGATAATGAGGATGCTTTCAGAAAAGTTCTGTGCCGCAGTTTCGTGCTGATGTCGGAATTTTTCAGAGATCACCGCAAATCACCTTTCTGGTCAAAGCTGTTCGGAAAAATGTCCGACACCGCTTACCGCCTTTTTGATACGGCTGTTTTTTATGACTCAGCGCCTGCGAAAGACCGTGAATATATTGTCAACGAGATTCATTCCTACATTTTCAGAAACGGAAGATGGACTTGCAGAAAATTGACAGGATGCCGCCACAGAAGCGTTAAATTAGGCGAATTCGCAAAATCCGTTGACAGCGTGATGCGTGAGGAATATTCCTACCCCTACAAGCTGTCATCAACAGATGTTTCCAAGCAGACCAAAAGTATTATTATGCAGGCTATCGCTGAGTTCCGATCTGCTCAGAAAAAAGCCGAAGCTATGAAAATAGAGATCGACATATCCAAGCTGAGTGCAATACGCAAAGCCGCAGATATTACTCGTGAAAAACTCCTCGTTGATGATGATGAACCTGCAATAACCGCCGAACCTGAGCCGATTATTACTGAGGAAGCCGTTCCCGTGACCAATGACGGGGACTGTCCGCTTTCTGATGCGGAAACTGCTTTCGTGAAAGCTCTCCTCAGCGGCGGCGACTATGATGCCGAAGCCCGAAAATTCGGCTGTATGACTTCTATCCTCGCCGATTCCGTCAATGAAAAGCTGTTCGATGATTTCGGCGATACGGTCATTCTTTTCGAGGACGATGTCCCATGTATCATCGAGGACTACATTGACGAACTGAAAGAAATTGTTCATTTAAAGGAGAACTGACATGAAAATACCCAAAAGGATCGCTTCTGCGGTCATTAATTCCTTAAAGGGAGGTGTTGTGCCGAGGATCGGTCTGCCATACATAACAGTAGGCCGTGAAACTGAAATTGATGCGCTTCTTCATGATGTGGATATAATTCAGGACGGCGGCGCTTCGTTCCGTTTCATCGTCGGACGCTACGGAAGCGGTAAGAGTTTCCTTTTGCAGACCATCCGCAGTCATGTAATGGACAGAAATTTCGTTGTTGCCGATGCCGACCTTTCACCTGAGCGCCGTCTGCAAGGCTCAAAAGGGCAGGGACTTGCTACATACAAGGAGCTTATCCGCAATATGTCAACTAAGACCCGTCCTGATGGCGGTGCGCTCACACTTATCCTCGACCGATGGATAAGCAGTGTTCAGTCGGAAACTGCCGCCGAAAGCGGACTTTCGCCCGATTCTGCTGAATTTGAAAAGACTGTTGAGAAGAAGATCTATGATGTTATCAGCTCGCTGAATGAGCTTGTTCACGGTTTCGATTTTGCCCGTCTTCTCACTCTTTATTACCGCTCATACATCAGCGGCGACGAGGAAAACAAGGCTAAGGCTGTGAAGTGGTTCAGGGGTGAATATTCCACCAAATCCGAAGCTAAACAGGAGCTTGGCATAAATATTATCATTTCCGATGATGACTGGTATGAGTATATCAAGCTGTTTGCCATGTTTCTTAAAAAAGCAGGCTACAACGGACTTATCATCCTTATTGATGAACTGGTAAACATCTACAAAGTTCCGAACAGCATCACAAGACAGTATAATTACGAAAAAATACTGACCATGTATAATGATACTTTGCAGGGAAAAGCTAAATATATCGGTATTATCATGGGCGGAACTCCGCAATGTATCGAGGATACAAGACGAGGAGTTTACAGCTATGAAGCGCTGAGGTCAAGACTTGCTGAGGGACGTTTCGGCAGAGAGGGCGTGAGAGATATGCTCGCTCCGGTTATAAGGCTCATTCCCCTGACCTATGAGGAAATGCTTGTTCTTACCGAAAAACTGGCGGATATTCATGCTCAGCTTTTCGGATATGAACAGGTGATAACTCAGGATGATATGATAAAGTTTATTCAGCTTGAATTCGGACGTATCGGCTCGGACAGTCATATCACTCCCCGTGAGGTGATACGTGATTTTATAGAATTGCTGGACATTGTTTACCAGAATCCGAGTATCAATATAAGCGAATTCATTGCATCAGACGAAATGGCACACGCTGAATCCACGGATGAGAGCGATGTGGATGAGGAATTTGCAGAGTTTGAATTATAAAAAGCGGCGAAGCAGTGTTTCACGGATCGTACGCCGTTACTTGCCTCGGCTTGACCGTCGCTTTATTTCTTTTATTTCAGGAGTTTCTATGGACGTTTTTGACCGCTATGCACCTTTCGTGCAGGATTTCATCTACCGCAATAACTGGGAATCCCTACGTGCTATCCAAGCGGCGGCAGGTGATGCGATTTTCAATACAAATGAGAATGTTCTCCTCTCCGCTTCAACCGCCTCAGGCAAGACCGAAGCGGCATTTTTTCCCATTCTCACGCTATTTTCCGAAGATATGCCACGTTCTGTCGGCGCTATCTACATAGGGCCGCTGAAAGCTCTTATCAACGATCAGTTCACCCGTCTCAATGCTCTCTGCGAAGAAGCTGATATCCCGGTCTGGCACTGGCATGGCGATGTTGCTCAGTCCCACAAGAATAAAATGATGAAGCATCCATCGGGAATACTCCAGATAACTCCCGAATCCCTTGAAGCTATGCTTATGCGTAAACATTCGGCTATACAAAAACTGTTCGGCGACCTGCGATTCATCGTTATTGATGAAGTTCATTCTCTCATGCGTGGCGACCGTGGCGGTCAGACCCTTTGTCTTATCGAAAGGCTCTCAAAGCTGGCAGGTGTGAATCCTCGCAGAATAGGACTTTCTGCCACTATCGGCGATCTTGAATCAACAGGAGAATTCCTCGCATCAGGCACAGGCCGTGGCACTATTATCCCGAAAATCCAACAAAAAGGTGTGAAATGGCGGCTTTCTATGGAGCATTTCTACATTGCTCAGGACAGAGAGGACAACGAGAAGAAAACTCCCGATTCCGACCATGCCATTGACGAAAAGACCGATACTGCGCCAAAATATGCAGATCAGGGTATGGGATATATCTTTGAGCATACCAAAGGCAAGAAATGCCTTGTTTTCGTGAATTCACGTGAGGAGTGTGAAGCTGTCACCACAACTCTCCGCTCTTACTGCGAGGCTAACCACGAACCCGACCGCTTTCTTATCCATCATGGCAATCTTTCTGCCGCATATCGTGAAACTGCCGAAGCTGCCATGAAAGATGAGGATATCTTCATGACCACCTGCACAACAGCTACTCTTGAACTTGGCATCGACATTGGACGGCTTGAACGTGCTTTTCAGATCGATGCACCGTTTACTGTGTCATCGTTTCTCCAAAGAATGGGCAGAACAGGCCGCCGTGAACTACCGCCCGAAATGTGGTTCGTTATCCGTGAGGAACTTCCCGAACCACGTTCGATGCTCCCGGAAACCGTTCCGTGGAAGCTGATACAGGGTATCGCTCTGATACAGGTATATCTGGAGGAAAGATGGGTAGAACCGCCTAAACTTGACCGTCTCCCCTATTCTCTGCTCTACCATCAGACAATGAGTACTCTCGCTTCATGCGGTGAGCTTACCCCGAAACAGCTTGCTTCACGAGTGCTGACGCTGAAATATTTTCACAGGATATCTCAGGAGGATTTCAGGATACTTCTGCGCCATCTCATATCGACTGAGCATATCCAGCAGACTGAGGAGGGCGGACTTATCGTCGGACTTGCAGGCGAGCGAATGGTCAACAGCTTCAAGTTCTATGCTGTATTTCAGGAGAATGAGGAGTACACTGTCCGCTGGGGCTCTCAGGAGCTTGGAACTATCGTCATGCCGCCGCCTGTTGGCGAAAAAATCGCAATTGCAGGCCATGTGTGGATAGTTGAGGAAGTCGATCACAAGCGGAGGCTGATCTACTGCGAGCAGATAAAAGGAAAAGTCCCCGCTTATTTCGGAGACTGTGCAGGCGATATCAACACGAAGATACTTCTGCGTATGCGTGAAGTTCTCCGTGAGGATAAAAGCTATCCTTACCTTATGAAAAATGCCGTCACACGGCTTGAACGTGCGAGAAACAGCGCTTCAAGCTCAGGTATCACTGAATCTCCGCTTATCTGTCTCGGCGGCAATATGTGGGCGCTTTTCCCGTGGCTGGGCACTTACGCTTTCTTTGCGGTGGAGCGTTTCCTTAAAATTAAGTGCGGCGAGCGTCTTGGTCTGCGTGGACTTGATTCGTGCCGTCCCTATTACATTCAGTTCACCATGAAAGTATCAGCTGAGGAATGTATCTGCATAATGAAAGAGGAAGCGGCTAAGGAATTCGATCCCCTTGACCTTGTTTACAGCGGAGAAGTACCTGTTTTCGAGAAATATGACGAATACATCCCTGCGGAACTGGTAAGAAAAGGTTTCGCATACGGCATTTTAGGTATCGACGAAATGAAAAAATGGATACTCTCTTTGTGAATGTTGCACACTTAAATAAATCAATTGCTTAATTTGATTTTTTTTAATATTCACTTAAAAGGTATTGCATTTTTCTTTCGTTTATGATATAATATATATATGATAGGTTGTCTATCTATTTTATTAAACGTGGAGGTGAAAAAATGAAAATCCAACAGCTTGAATATGTTATTGCTATCGCACAGGAAGGAAGTATCACCCGTGCCGCAAAACAGCTTTTTCAGGCACAGCCTAACATCAGTATCGCTCTGAAGGAACTGGAAGCTGAACTGGGTATCCAGATATTTAACCGTACCCCCAACGGAATGGTGCTCACACCTGAGGGAGAAGAATTCCTCGGCCGTGCTACATCCATCGTCAACGATATCCACAGCCTCGAACGTGACTACATCAACAGGAATTCATCCGAAATATGCCTTAATATAGGTATCTCACGTTCCGCTTACATCGCTTCTGCTATCGGTGTGTTTATCTCTAAGCATACCAACGATTCCGATAAAATGGATATCCATCTTATGGAAACCGATACCAACAGAGTTATGAATGATACCTGTATCGGAAGATATGACATAGGCGTCCTTCGTATCCCCGAAAATTACTACGAAATGACAAATAAGCTCATTACTTCCAAGAACCTCGTAAGCCAGGTCCTTCTTGAGTACCGATACGGCGTAGCTATCCACAAGTCTCATCCGCTTGCAAGATACGATGATATCCCTTATGAGGAGTTAAGACAGTTCCCTGAGATATGCAACAGCAATAACGAACCTGAGATCATCCGCCGTGCATCTGTTAACCAGAGCTATGACGAGTCAAGATCATTCAAGAAGATCAACGTTTACGACAGAGGTACACAGGTAAGCATCATGGCAACAGTCAAGGACGCATATATGTGGGTTCCTCCTGTAAGAAACCCGATCTTCGAGAATGTGGGCATCATCATCAAGAAATGTTCCTTCGCTAAGGAGAATAACCGTGATATTCTGGTTTACAGAAAGTCAAGTGAATCCAACTCGATGGTCATGGACTGTGTGAACAGCCTTGTCAAGTTCGGTGAAAAGCTGAAGCATGAGATCGTATTATAAAAAAGAATGAGCAAACCTTGGGGAAGGCTTCTCATTCTTTTTAAAGGGGATGGAATAGGAATTGGCTTGTTAATAGAAATGTTTCTTTCTATGTTTCTATTATATCACCTTAGTTACGATATTTCAAATATATATTTTTAAGTTTATTATTGAAAATCTATATCAGTTTTTATTTAATAATTGTATATCATGTATATATAATTTAAGCGGCTGTAAATTAATTACAGCCGCCTTTTTTATTAATTATTGATGAATACCTTGAATGCCTTGTATGCCATGTATGTGTCGATCTTTGAAACGATCTCATACGGTGCGTGCATTGAAAGTACAGGAACACCCATGTCAATTGTATCAACATTGAGATTTGCGATATAAGCCGCAACTGTTCCGCCGCCGCCTTCGTCTACCTTACCAAGCTCGCCTGTCTGCCAGATAACTTCATTGGCATCCATAAGTCTGCGAATCTTGCCCGTGAATTCAGCGGATGCGTCAGATGTACCGCTCTTTCCTCTTGCGCCTGTGTACTTTGTTATGCATACGCCCTTGTTGATGTATGCGGCATTGTTTCTTTCGTTGACTTCGGGGAATGTCGGGTCATATGCGGCATTTACGTCTGCTGAAAGGCACTCTGATGCTGAAAGGACAGTTCTTCCGTCCGAACCGAGAGCTTCTGCGATATCATGGATGAAATATTCCAGATATGCCGACTGTAAGCCTGTATTTCCCATACTGCCTATCTCCTCCTTGTCGGTGAGAACAGTAACAACAGTATGAACAGGGTTCTCGCATTCTGCTGTTGCGGCAAGCGCTGTATAAGCGCAAACCTTGTCATCGTGACCGTATGCGCCGACCATGCTTCTGTCGAAACCGATATCCTTTGCCTTGAATGCAGGAACAGCTTCAAGCTCGGCAGAAATGAAATCAGCCTCAGTGATGCCGTATTTTTCATAAAGTATGTTCATAATGTTCAGCTTGACAGAACCGCTCTCCTCGTCATCCTTGAACGGGCGTGAACCGATAACAAGATTGAGCTGTTCGCCGGTAATGCCCTTCGACATCGGCTTTGTCATCTGATTTGCGGCAAGGTGTGGAAGAAGATCGGTAACAACGAAAACAGGGTCGCTCTCATCTTCGCCGATATTCACTGTTACGGATGTACCGTCAGCCTTGATGATAACACCGTGGAGTGCCAGCGGGATAGTAGTCCACTGATACTTCTTGATGCCGCCGTAATAATGTGTCTTGAACAGAGCCATATCAGTATCTTCATAAAGGGGATTCTGCTTCAGATCAAGTCTTGGAGAATCAATATGAGCCGCACAAAGTCTTACACCCTCGGTTATTGGTGCAGTTCCGACGATAGCCATAAGTATAGCCTTGCCACGGTTGACGGAGTAAACCTTATCGCCTGCTTTGAGCTTCATGCCTTTTGTGAACTCCTTGAAGCCCTTGCTTTTAAGAAGCTCCTCCGAGTAAATGACTGCTTCACGCTCGATCTTTGCACGATCCATGAAGTCCTTGTAGCCTTCGCAGAAATCGTCGCATTCTTTGATCTGAGCAACAGTCAGTGTTTCGCCTGCATTCTTTCTCTGCATGAGGAGCTTTTCCTCCAGCAGCTTTGCAGCGCTTTTCTTTTCTGACATATTTATCAACTCTCCTTTTTAGATATTTGCTGAGCGGTCAGACTGTGACCGCAGGTGACTGTTTAGAGAAAAACAAGTCCTTTATTCTGTCGGATACCTCTTTGGATATCTCGTTAACAGTGTCGATATTGCCATTATTGTGGATCACATAGTCCGAATGTGTGACAAAGAATTCCTCCTCAAGCTGGGAATTCATACGCTTTAAAGCCTGTTCACGGGTCAGACCGTCACGGGAAATTATCCTCTTTTCCATGATATCCGCATCTGCAAGAACGGAAATGATTATCTCGCAGAAATCGTCTGCACGGCTCTCAAAAAGCGTGGGAGCATCAAGGAGTATGAATTTCTCGCCGTTTCGGGCAAACTCCTTTATCTGCCTGAGAATTTCTCCTGTGATGTAGGGATAGGATATGGTATTGAGAGTTTCCAGTTTAGCTTTATCAGAAAAAACGATATTTGCCAGTGCCCTTCTGTCGAGAGTGCCGTCCTCTTTGATAACACCGCTTCCGAAGAAATCGGCGATCTCATCAAGGCACATTGAGCCTTTTTCCACCACCTGTCTTGCAACGCTGTCTGCATTGATAACAGCAAAACCATTGGCAGAAAAGATCTTTGAAACAGTGCTTTTTCCTGCACCTGTCTGCCCTGTAAGACCGACTACCATTATCTCGCTGAGGGTATTCATATCCTTATCACCTCGAATCCTGCCGCCCTTATGAGGCGGTTATATACTGCAAGTCCTACGCCTTCCTTTGAGGGCGCACGAACATAGACCTTTTCAGCGCCGATGTCATCCAGTTCACGCAGTTTTGCAAAAAGCTGATGAGCCTGCTGTAAACTGTTTCCGCCGTAGGTCATGTATCTGTATGGGAATGAGCCTTCGTCACCGTCGAAAATAAGGGAAAATGACTTATCAGGTTCATGCTTTGACACATACTCTGTAAATGCTTCAAGCTCCCCTTCTACCATTATTATGTCAGCTTTCGGGGAATAATGCTTATATTTCATCCCCGGAGAAGCGGCAGTTTCACCTGCTTCAAGCTCATTGAGGATGGCATGGTCGATAATGACCTCATCGCAGTATTCCAGAAGCATCTCTCTTGTAACGCATCCGGGACGGAGTATGCGTACTCTGCTCTCGGATTCAATGGCTATAACTGTGGATTCAACGCCGAATTCAGATTCGCCGCCGTCAACAACAGCCGCCACCTTTCCGTTCATATCTCTCATGACATGGTTTGCTGATGTAGGGCTTGGGTAACCCGATGTATTAGCTGACGGAGCAGCGATAGGTCTGCCGCTCAGCTGTATGATACGGTGCATTATCGGATGGGAGGGCACTCTTATGCCGACAGTTTCAAGTCCGCCTGATGTGACCATAGGGATGCTGTCATTTTTTGGGAGAACCATAGTAAGCGGTCCGGGGCAGAAATGCTCAGCCAGCTTGTACGCCAGTTCAGGAACACTTCTTGTATAATTGACAACGTCCGAAAAGTCTGCAAGGTGAACTATGAGAGGATTGTCAGCAGGTCTGCCTTTTGCGGCGAAGATATTTCTGACCGCATTCTCATTTGAAGCATCCGCACCGAGACCGTAGACAGTTTCGGTAGGGATACCGACAATTTCACCATTTTTTATAAGCTCTGCCGCTTTGATAAGATCGGCTTCACTGTCACTCAATAAAACAGTTTCCATAACCTCATTCTTCCTGACTTGCCAGCTTGGCAGCCTGATTGGCAGTTGCCAGCGAGTCGAAAACCTCGTCAAGATTTCCGTTGAGGATGTCCTCCAGCCTGTAAATAGTAAGTCCTATTCTGTGGTCAGTCAGACGTCCCTGCGGATAATTGTATGTTCTGATGCGCTCGGAGCGGTCGCCTGTGCCGACCTGTGATCTTCTCTCCGAAGCGATCTTTGCGTTCTGTTCTTCCTGCATAGCCTCATAAATACGGGATCGCAGGATCTTCATAGCTTTGTCCTTGTTTTTGTGCTGACTGCGCTCGTCCTGACACTCGACCACCACGTTTGTCGGCAGATAAGTGATACGGACTGCTGATTCGGTCTTGTTGATATGCTGACCGCCTGCGCCGCTGGCACGGAAGTAATCTATTTTAAGATCGGTAGGATTTATTTCGAGTTCAACATCGTCAGCTTCCACCAGAACTGCGACTGTTACGGTAGAAGTGTGGATACGTCCCTGCGATTCAGTTTCGGGGACACGCTGAACTCTGTGGACTCCGCTTTCATATTTCAGTCTGGAATAAGCGCCCTCGCCCTCAATGGAGAAACTGATCTCCTTGAAGCCGCCAAGCTCTGTTGGATTGGCACTGAGTATCTCTTGTTTCCAGCCTCTTGCCTCAGCGTACATAGTGTACATACGGTAAAGGGAATTTGCAAAGAGCGATGCTTCCTCGCCGCCTGCGCCGCCTCTGATCTCGATGATAACGTTCTTATCATCGTTAGGGTCTTTAGGCAGAAGGAGAATTTTCAATTCCTGAGTTATCTCCTCCATAGCGTCACGGGAATCCTCAAATTCTGCCTGAACCATTTCCTTGAATTCCTTGTCAAGACCGCCGCCGTCAAGAAGTTCCTTTGCTTCTTCGTTCTGAGCAAGCTGTTTCTTGTATTCACGGTATTTTTCGATGATGGGGGTCATGTTCTTGAACTCCCTCATCAGCTGAGTATACAGCTTATTATCGCTGACGATATCGGGATCAGATAATCTTTCGCTTATTTCGTCATATTTTGATTCCATTGCTGCCAGTTTTTCAAACATAAAGCTCTCCTTAAAATTTAATTAAATCATCAGTAAAGATAAACGGGCTAACCCTCGTCATTATGTCTGATACTTTTTATACTCTTTTCGATCTTACTGCGTGGGATCATGAACTCTCTGCCGCATCCGATGCATCTGAGTTTGAAGTCCATACCCGAACGCATAACGAACATTTCCTTGCTTCCGCATGGATGTTCTTTTTTCATAGTAAGGATGTCGCCGACACGAACGTCCATATTATCTCCCTCACTTTCAAGTGAATTCACAATTTATTAATATGTAAATTGCCGCACTATTAATTATACCCTAAAACGGCTCGCAAATCAATATAAACCGAGTATATTTTTTTATATTTGTGTAAAAATAATAAAAACGCATAAAAAAACATATCTAAGTCAAACAAAAAGTGAAAGGATGTTAATATGATATCAAGAGTAATAGCAGAATTTGAGTCCCCTGAGCTTGCAGAAATGGCTGTACGGAGAGTGAAAGAAAGTGTTGAGTATGTTTATTCGGGAAGCATCATGTATCCACAGAGCGTTGTGAAAAATCATTTTCTCAGCCGAGGAGCGAATCATGCAGTAATGCCGAATTCGTTCAGCAATTCCGTATCTGTCAGCGATACTGAGCAGACTTACGCTCATTCCGCAAGAAGAAAAAACACAACAGCCTGTGTTATATGCGGAAGCGGCGCTGTTGAAAATGTTATCTCAACGATGAATGCAATGGGTGGGCTGAATATTCATTCGGCAGTTTAGCGTCGATAATTGCATACTTCTCTTTCCGTCAGCATACAATGAACTACAAAGCTGAACGGAGGTAAAAATATGGATTTCAGACCTGAGGGCTGTATTTTTGATACAGCATTGAACCAACATTATATTTCATCCACTGAGGGGCTTGCGGAAGCCTGCCAAAACGGCGCAGTTGTCGAAGCGAGGGCGGCAGTATGCAACAGTTCCCATGATCTTGTGATCGAGCTTCCATGCGGAAAGGGCATAATTCCACGCATAGAGGGCGCACTCGGCATAGCAGAGGGAAAGACCCGTGATATCGCACTGATCTCACGGGTCAATAAAATAGTCTGCTTCAAAGTTATGGAAGTCCGCACTGACAGCAACGGCGATATTTCAGCAATACTGTCCCGAAGATCCGCACAGCGGCAATGCCTTGACGAATACATTTCGGAGCTTCATTCAGGTGACATTATCGAAGCAAAAATCACACATCACGAGCATTTCGGCTCATTTGTAGACATCGGATGCGGAATCCCCTCGCTCATTCCCATCGACGCTATTTCGGTATCAAGGATATCTCATCCATCAGACAGATTCAGCATCGGTCAGATGATAAAAGCCGTGGTGCGCTCCAATGAAAACGGCAGGATATTCCTCACTCACAAGGAACTTCTCGGCACATGGGATGAAAACTCAGCCGAATTCCGAACAGGCGAAACTGTATCGGGTATAGTTCGTTCTGTGGAGGATTACGGCATATTCGTAGAACTTGCGCCAAATCTTGCAGGACTTGCCGAACCAAAGGACGGAGTAAGAGCAGGACAGCGTGTCAGCGCCTACATAAAGGCAGTGATTCCCGAAAAAATGAAAGTGAAGCTGGTGATCGTTGATACCTGCGGAGAGTGCGATCAGCCTGAACCATTCAGGTACTTTATCGACAGCGGACACATTGAGCGCTGGAAATACTCATCGGACAGATCTTCCCGAAATACGGGAACAATATTTGCCTAAAACAAAGCCGCTTGAATTGACTCAAGCGGCTTAATTGATCTGTTATCAGAATGCGATCTGCTCAGCGATATGATGGAGCTTCTCGTCATAGCTCTTTGTCATAGAGAGAGCTTCCTGAATATCATAGTCAACGAGCTTGTTGTCCTTAACGCCGACAACACGGTTGCCTACGCCCTGTTCGAGGAGTTCAACAGCATAGAAGCCCATTCTTGTAGCTTCAACTCTGTCTCTTACAGTAGGTGTGCCGCCTCTCTGAACGTGACCGAGGATAGTTGATCTTGCTTCGATGCCAGTCTTTTCCTGGAGAGCAGTTGCGATCTCCTGAGAATGACCGATGCTTTCAGCAACGATAACAACGAAGTTCTGCTTGCCCTTAGCCTTCTTGGAGAGCATTGTGCTTGCGATAGCATCAAGATCGTAAGGAACTTCCTTAGTGATGATATCTGTTGCACCACAGGCAATACCTGTATTTACAGCGATATGGCCTGCGCCTCTGCCCATTACCTCAACAACTGAGATTCTGTCATGTGACTGTGATGTATCACGGAGTTTGTCAACAAGTTCCATAGCTGTATTCATAGCTGTATCAAAACCGATAGTATAATCAGTGCATGAGATATCGTTGTCGATAGTACCGGGGATACCGATACAGAGCATACCCATAGCTGAAAGGTCAGCAGCACCTCTGAATGAACCGTCACCGCCGATAACAACGAGACCCTCGATGCCAAGCTCATCGCACTTAGCCTTAGCCTTTGCAACACCTTCCTGAGTTCTGAATTCAGGGCATCTTGCAGTGTAGAGTACTGTACCGCCTCTGTGGATGATGTCAGAAACGCTTCTCTCATCCATCTGGAAGATATCACCAGTGATAAGACCAACATAACCTCTGCGGATACCGTATACTTCCATACCCTTGCTGAGAGCGGCTCTTACAACAGCTCTTACAGCGGCATTCATACCCGGAGCATCTCCTCCGCTTGTTAATACACCGATTTTTTTGATCATAGTAATTCTCCATTCTGCACGTGGCAAATATTAAAAAGATACGGATAAACCGTTACAAAAATTCCATACTCTTATATTTTACTACTTTGTAGAAAAAATGTCAAGTCTTTTCTGCGGATAATCGCAAAAAATCGAATAAAAAGAAAAGTTTTACTGAATAAGGCCGATTTCCGACACAGAATACAGCTTTTTAAGCTCACCGGCAGAAACAGCCGAAGTTTTCAGAGACAGCCTGTTTTTAGGAAGAACTGTCTTTCTTGCGTCTGTCAGATAGAAGCATACAGCGGTATTTCCCTTGTTTTCACTGCAAATTCTCAACAGTTCAGGCGGTATCACAGCTTTGTCGGAAGTTGTTTTTATGCACAGCTTCATATTTTCGGTCATACGCTCGAATTCAAATTCAGAAACGATCGAACCGCATATTATCGTCACACGGTCATCCTTGACAGAAACCCTGCCGCTGATTAGAAGTACGCTTCCTTCAAGCAATTTTGCATTGCTGACAGCATACAGGTCAGGAAAAACGACTGCTTCAAGCGTTCCGCTGTTGTCGGAAAGGTCAAGAAAACACATTTTGTCGCCTTTTTTGGTAACGTGCATTTTCTTACCATCAAGAATGCATATCAGCTTTACACTTTCGCCGTCTTTTAAGGAAGTATCGGTATTTATCGAACCTGCGGAACGTGTATGCATAAGTTCGCCCAGCCATTGGCAGGCATTCAGCGGACTGCCGCTCAGATACATTCCGGTAGCCTCTTTTTCCAGAAGATACAGTCTTTTCTCGTCAAATTCCGGTTTGAACGGGATACGCACTCCCATTTCATGGGCATCCTCAGTGTCAAGAAATCCCAGTTGTCCGTCAATGACTCCCCTTTTGTCGGAACTTGCATTTTCCAGAAGCGATTCGTAGTTTTCAAGCATCTGACGGCGGTTCAGTCCAAGACCGTCGAACGCTCCTGCCTTTATCATATTTTCGAGGGCTTTCTTGTTCAGTTCCCTGCCCTCAACACGCTCGCAGAAATCCTGCAAACTCTTGAAATCGCCGTTTTTCTGACGTTCAAGAATAAGTCTGTCAGCCAGTCCGCTTCCTGCGTTTTTAATGGCAAGAAGTCCGAAATACATCTTATCCCCGACAAATGTAAAGCCTTTTCCGCTCCTGTTTATATCGGGCGGATCGACTGCTATCCCGTGTTCCCGGCATGACGAGATATATTCAGCCAGCTTGTCACTGCTTGCCATTACCGTTGACATAAGCGCCGCCATGTAAATGCCACGATAGTGATACTTCAGATAAGCTGTCTGATAAGCAAGGTAAGCATATGCCGCCGCATGGGATTTATTGAATGCATATGAAGCAAAGCTGACCATTTCATCAAATATCTCATTGGCAGTCTGTTCGGGTATCCCGTTTCTAACAGAGCCGCTGACAAAGCTCTCACGCTCTTTCAGCATGACATCGTGCTTTTTCTTCGCCATCGCACGGCGGACGATATCAGCGTGGCCATAGGAATAACCTGCCAGTTTGCGGCAGATCTCCATTACCTGCTCCTGATAGACCATACAGCCGTAGGTATCAGCGAGTATGCTTTCCAGCATCGGATGCTTGTACACTATCTTTTCGGGATGCTTTTTGTTCTCGATATAGACAGGTATCGACTTCATCGGGCCTGGGCGGTAAAGGGAAAGAATAACGATAAGATCCTCCAGACGTTCGGGGCAAAGCTCCATCAGCCTTGCGGTCATACCTGCACTTTCAAACTGGAAAACACCGCAGGTATCGCCGTCCGACAACATTCTGTAAACATTCTGATCGCTGAAATCTATATTGTCGATATCAAAGTCAGGCTCGCACTTGTGTATCTCTCTCACCGCATCCCTTATAATAGTTAGGTTGCGGAGTCCGAGAAAGTCCATTTTCAGCAGTCCCAGCGATTCCAGAACCGTCATTGTATACTGGGTCACGATTGTATCATCGTTTTTTTGCAGCGGAACAAGATCACTCAGCGGAACTGCCGAAATTACAACACCTGCCGCATGAGTTGAGGCATGGCGGGGCATTCCTTCCAGCTTTCGTGCCGTATCTATGAGTTTTTTTACGCTTCGGTCACTGCGGTAAAGCTGTGCCAGCTCCTCAGATTCTTTCAGTGCCGTGTTAAGATCATTTTTAATGTCTATCTGCTTTGCAACTTTATCGCACAGATTGTACGGCAAGCTCATAACTCTGCCAACGTCCCTGACTGCCGCTCTTGCTTTCAGCGTATCGAATGCGATTATCTCCGAAACGCAGTCCTTGCCGTATCTTCGTACAACGTAATCCTTTACGCTCTGCCGTCCCTCAATACAGAAATCTATGTCGAAATCAGGCATACTAACTCGTTCGGGATTCAGAAAACGCTCGAAAAGCAGATTGAACTTCATGGGGTCAATTCCCGTTATGCCGATACAGTAAGCACAAAGACTTCCCGCTCCCGAACCTCGTCCCGGTCCGACAGGTACATCATGGCTTCGTGCATAGCGGATGAAATCCCAGACGATGAGAAAATAATCGGTATATCCCATCTGAGTGATGACGGAAAGCTCGTATTCCAGTCTGTCGGTCACGCTCTTATCGGGGACAGTTCCGTATTTCTCTATCATTCCCTTTCGGCAGAGACTTCGGAAGTATTCCTCGTTGTCGGAAACTCCCTCCACGGTGAATTTCGGCAGTTTGATATTGCCGAACTCAAATTCCACATTGCATCTTTCGGCTATTCTGACGGTATTCGTTACTGCTTCCTCATGTCCGTGGAACAGTTCCGCCATTTCGTCTGCTGATTTCACATAGAATTCGTCCGTCTCAAAACTCATGCCTGTCGGGTCACCGAGTATCTTTCCAGTCTGTATGCACATCAGAACATTCTGCATCTCGGCATCTTCTTTATTTATATAATGACAGTCATTAGTCGCCGCAAGCGGTATCCCTGTCTCAGCGGAAAGCCTGTAAAGATTCGGGAGTATCTTCAGTTCATCCTTTATACCGTGATTCTGCACTTCGATAAAGTAATTGCCCTCACCGAATATATGAAGATATTCCAGTGCTTTTTCCTTAGCGGCTTCATAGGTGTCATTTAACAATATTCGTGGTATCTCTCCTGCAAGACAGGCTGAAAGACATATCAGTCCGCTGTGGTACTTTTTCAGCAGTTCAACATCTACTCTCGGACGGTTGTAAAATCCTTCAATACTTGACAGTGATACCAGCTTTACAAGATTACGGTAGCCCTCGTTGTTCTCGCAGAGAAGTATCAGGTGATAGGGCGAACTGTCAAGAATATGCTCCCTGTCATGTCTTGTACGCCTTGCCACATAGACCTCGCATCCGATTATTGGCTTTATCCCTGCTTTTTTAGCTTCGTTCCAGAACTCCACCGCACCGTACATATTTCCGTGGTCGGTTATGGCAACAGCAGTCTGTCCGAGTTTCCTGATACGCTCCATCAGCGGTTTTATCCTGCAAGCACCGTCAAGAAGGCTGTATTCGGTATGCAGATGGAGATTTACAAAGTCACTGCTGTTCATTATGCATTACCTCACTGCGAAGTTCATCAGCTATTTTTGCCAGTTTCTTGAAACGGTGATTAACTCCCGAACGGCTGATCGGTACAGACAGGCTGTCCCCTATCTCCTGCAAACTCATATCCACATTTTCAAGCCGCATCTCAGCCAGTTCTTTCAGTTCGTCAGTCAGCCAGTCAAGACCTTTCACCTTGCTGATGTAGTTGATATCATCTATCTGCTTCATAGCCGCACTTACCACCTTGTCGATATTGGCGGCATCGCAGTTGGCGATACGGTTGGCTTTGTTGCGGACATCCTTGTATATCTTCACATTCATAAGTTCCAGCGTACACTGCTGAGCGCCTATGAATGTGAGCGTATCCTCAATGGATTCGCTTCCCTTGATATAGACCACATACTGTCCCCGTCTCGTCATCGTTCCTGTTGTCACCCCGATATCACCGAGAAGTGTCGCAAGCTGTAAAGCAAGTCCTTCTTCGGGGACGGTGAATTCCATGTGGTATTCCTTTGACGGGTCATTTACACTTCCGCAGGCAAGAAACACGCCTGCTGTAAAAACTCCGAGACTACTGGTGGCAATAATCTCGGAATTTATTTCTCTCCTGCTGTCTGAGAGTCTGTATTTGCTGAATATGCTTTCTGTCAGCGTTTTATCTGTTATCTCATGAATGTAGAGTATCGCTCCGCTTTTTCGGATATGTTCACGGCAGGATACCTCCTGTCTGAAAACGGCTTTGAAAAGCGCCCTGAACTGCTCTGCGGCAACGGGACTTTCTGTCTGAAAACATATCATTTCCCGTGAGAGCGTTTTTCCGAAAAGAAGCATACCGTAAAGACAGGCAAATCTTTTGTCCTTGTCGCTGATGGACTCGCATATTTCCTGTCTCACATCGTTTGAGAATGACATTGGCTTCACTCCTATTTTAAGAACTTGTTATCCTGCTTCACATCAAAGGGAATACGCACTGCCTCCCCTGCATGAAAGCCGTCACACAAATTTCTTGTCCTTTGTGATATCACGATGGTATTTCTGAACCTTGTAGCCTGCTTCGAGCAGATGTTTCGTCATCAGCTCGGCAAAAGTGATCGAACGGTGCTTTCCGCCCGTACATCCGAATGCAATGACAAGCTGGCTCTTTCCCTCATGGATATACATAGGAATGAGGAAATCAATAAGGTCACACAGCTTTTCAAACAGCTTCTGCGATGATTCAAAGCTCATTACATAGTCACGTACACAGTTATCCATACCTGTATGACTTTTCAGTTCCTCAATATAAAACGGATTAGGCAGACATCTTACATCGAAAACAAGGTCTGATTCAGTGGATACACCGTATTTGAAACCAAATGACATCACCTTTATCATCAGTGAATCAGAATCCTTTTCAAGGAACAGGCTTTTTACCTGCTCTTTCAGCTGAGTTGAGCTGAGATTGGAGGTCTCGATGTAATAATCGGCTATCTCTCTGAGCTGAGAAAGCTGCTGCCATTCGTATTTGATAGCTTCGTGCATATTTCCGTTGAATTTCTCATCAAGAGGATGCTTGCGGCGTGTTTCCTTATAGCGCTTTATCAGCACCTCACTGAGGTATTCGCGGGCCGTCATCCCGCTGA
>JAEDMD010000204.1 GCA_016303195.1 Oscillospiraceae bacterium
GGTTCGTGGTCAGGCGGTATCTATACCCTTGAGATCGACAAATCAACGGGAAAATGCATCCATCCCAAGAGCGGAAAGACTGCTGACGGACGTACAGTTGACAGTTATTTCGGAACAAAGCTGACGGGCGGATTTCACAAATCAGGCGAAGGCCCGTTCATCGAATACAACGCAGATACGGGATATTACTACCTTTGGGAGACTTACGGCGGACTACTCTCTGACGGCGGTTACAATATGAGAGTTTACCGCTCAAAAAGTCCGACAGGCCCATTCACCGATCCTGCCGGCAGATCGGGAATCATGAATGCAAACTCAAATCTGGACAACTCAGGTCTGAAAGTAATGGGCAATTACAAGTTCAGTTCCCTTGATAAGGCGTATATGGCTTGCGGTCACAACTCTGTTCTGAAAGATGATGACGGTCAGTGGTATCTTTTCTATCATGCACGTTTCGATGATGGTTCGGAGTATCACGAAGTTCGTGTTCATAAAATGTACTTCAATGAGGAAGGATGGCCTGTTGTTGCGCCTTTTGAGAACAGCGGAGATGTAATGAGCGAGGGCGGTTATGAAGAATCCGACATTGTGGGCGATTATGAATTCATAAATCACGGACTTGCAACAGACGGAAAGATAATCAATTATAAGAAGATAAAGCTCAACGCAGACGGTTCGATTTCAGGCGATGCTTCGGGAAGCTGGTCACAGGACAAGGGAAGTTCGGCGGCTGTTCTGACAATTGGCGGACAGAAATACAGCGGATTTTTTATGGCTGCTCAGAATGAAAAGGGCATGAAAGTTATGTCATTCAGCGCTGTCGGAAGCAATAATATGACTGTCTGGGGCGCAAAAACTACCGAATTCAAGGGCGGCGGAAGAAGCGGCGGAGTTGCCGATTATACCAATAACAACGATATTATGACATTCGCTCCCGATACCATCAGCGAGGGAAGCAGTGCGGTTAAGATCAGCGGAACTGATCTTCTCAGCGGTATTCCGTATTTCATCAAAAATGTTAACAGCGGACTTTCGATCGATCTGCCTGAAGGCAAGCTGGACAACGGCACAAACATTCAGCAGTGGGACTTTAATAAACTCTGGGCTCAGCAGTGGCGCATCGTTTCTGTTGATAAGGATTGGTGCAAGATCGTTTCAATGGGCGACGAAAACAAGTGTATCGCTGTTGCAAAGGATACGGCAGATGATGGCACAAATGTGGAATTACAGACATTTAACGGCACTGACAATCAGCTTTTCAAGATAGTAAAGAGCGGAAGTTCATATGGTATCGTTTCAAAATGCTCAGACGGAAAGGGCGCTCTGGATGTTTTTGAATGGTCAAAGGAAAACGGAGGCAATATCAATCAGTTTGCATATAATGAATATGCCTGCCAGCTCTGGAACATTACTCCCGTTTATCCGAAGGTCAATGCAGGAACATATACCATCAGAAATATCAACAGCGGTCTTTATGTAGGCATGAGCGCAGGCGGAAGCCTTATTCAGTCCGCTGAGGCAGTGGCGTGGGATATCGACGAAAATTCACGCTTCACGCTCCCGATAGGCGATGCTATACCTGCCCAGCCTACTTATATTGCGGTTGATAACGGAACTTCCGCAAACGGCGAAGATATCGTATACAAGGGCATAAATGACGAAAAATCGGCAAATATGAAGCTGATCTGCAACAAGGACGGCTCTTACTCCATTATGACAGCCGCTTCCGACTACAACTCATGCTGGGATGTTTTTGAACATAGCATGGATGTTGGTGCAAATATCGGTCAGTGGGAATACAAAGGCGGTGACGGTCAGAAGTTTGTGATCGAGCCGACTGTAAGGATTGAGATACCTGAGATCACAACTACCACAACGACAACGACTACCACCACAACCACCACCACTACTACTACTGCTTCAACCACTACAACCACAGAAACAACCACAACAAGCGAACCGATAACAACTACAACATCAACATCAGAGCAGACCGAGACATATCTTGCAGGTGATGCGAATTGTGACGGTATCGTAAATCTTTCGGATGCGGTAACGATCATGCAGTCACTTGCAAATCCTGATAAATATGGCATTAATGGTACAGATATACTACACATCACCGATAAGGGACAGAAGAACGGCGATATCGTCGGAGGCGGCAACGGTGTTACGAATATGGATGCACTTGAAATACAAAAATTCATGCTTGGACTTGTCGATTCCCTTGAAATAGGCAAATAAAACACAAGACCCGAAAGCATTTGATTCGCTTTCGGGTCTTTATTTATTCAGTGAATAGGTCGGTCATTGTACTGGATGTTCATATCAACATCACCTGCAATGCCGTCGATATTGCCGTAACAGCTTGCCTGCCAGATGTCGAATTCGCCCTCATAATCGGTATCATCAACAAAATGTGCCAGCCATACAGTGTGGCTTCTCTTTGACTGATCGTCCCATATGGTACGCAGGAGATTGCGGCTGCTGTAAAGCATTGCGGAATGGCCATAGCTTTCCATTTCGCTTGCAAACAGGCGGTAAAGCTCGTTCAGGTCATGGAGACTCATGCCGAATTCCTGAAAAGTAGTCCATTCCTCCCAGTCGAAAGCAACAGGGTAATCCAGCTTTCTGTCGCCGAGAGTATCAGCTATCCATTTACAGTGTTCCTTGATGCCCTCAGGAGTGTTGTCGGTAGTATAGAAATAAACACCAACATCCAGACCGGCGGCTTCGGCTTTTTCAATATTGGACTGATACCAGTCATCTATCCTGACTTCGCCGTAGGTGTTGTACCATACGCCGATACGCATGATAACGAATTGACATCCTGCATTTTTCACGGCTTCAAAGTCGATATCGCCCTGCCATGTTGAAACGTCGATACCAAATTTTTCGTTGCCGCTGTCATATTTCTTGATGAAGTCCTTGAAATCAACTCTTGGGTTTTCGTCAGGATCGTCACGTATCTCGCTTAGTACCTGTATCGAAACGTCAAACTCGGAAGAATTTCCCGAACTATCGGTAACAGTAGCATGAAGCGGATATATTCCGACGGTGTTCGGGTCAATATCACCGCTATATGTGAGAGTCGGAGTTTTATCATAATTATCACCGTATCCAACATAATTGTTGAGGTCGAAAGCGCTTCCCTGCAAATGACGGGTATCCCATCCCTCGTTGATGATAAGGGGGGGAGTTGTATCAGCGACGTTATATTTAAGTTCCTTGCTGAACTCATTGCCATCACTGAGATAAGCGACGTTTACTGTATGTTCGCCTGTTGTTGAGGTGTCGAGAAGCTGACCGCTGTCTTTCAGTTCGACATTCTTGTCGGTGATGAAGCTGTCAAGGCTGATCTCCTGATATATCTCCACCTGTTCAAGACCTGTAAGGACAAGGTCTTTCGGCGGTTCGGCTTTCGGAGCGGTAGTTGTGTTTTCTTCTTTTTTTGTTGTCTTTGAAGATTTTGAAGTTTTTGAGGTTGTGGAAGTTGTGCTGATCTTGGTATTTTTCACGGCTGATGACGAGCCTGAACCGCTTATATAGCTTTCGGGCAGTGCATCACCTGTTTCAACTTTTACCGTAGCATTGGGAACGACTTGCTTTCCGCAGGCAGTAAGCGAAAAAGCCGCAAGTATCACAGCAGCAGCGTATTTTATCTTCATTTTCTCCCCCTTGTTCGCTTTTTATTTCTATGAACCTGTCCACATAGGGATTCATGCACGTCTTTTCGTCAAATTTTGCCGGTGA
>JAEDMD010000205.1 GCA_016303195.1 Oscillospiraceae bacterium
AATTCTGTTCAACAGATATTATGATTCCTTCTCCATCAAACAGCCTGCGGTCTTTCTGGCTTATACTGGAGCAATGTACAAATTCACAGACGGATTTCTGGCTTCTTCCATTGCTGTAACCGTTGTCGGCTTATGTATGCTGATAATTTATGGCATTTGCCACAATAAAGACAAAAAACAGAATGTTAAGCCAACTCTATTCAAATAAAAAATACCCGAAAGCAGATTGAAATGCTCCGCTTTCGGGATTTTTTATTTTATGAGAAGTTTTCTCATTTCAATAATATCAAACACATCAAGTGTGCCGTCCTTTATCAGGTCGCCGTTTTCGGGAACTGTCAGCGTTCCTGTGCCGTGAAGGTATTTCTGAAGCATTACAAGATCAGCGCTGTTTACCGCACCGTCACCGTTTACATCGCCCTTTACAGCTTTTTCTGCATCAGAACCGCCGCTGATCGCCTTGACTTCCTTATCTGTCAGCGCACATTTATATATCTGCAAATTGTCGATCTTACCTGTGAACATCACATCTTCGGGATAATATGACTTGCCGATGAGACAGTTCTGCTTGCTTCCCATATCAGCAGGGCCTGTGGTAAGGTCGGAAGTCTCGCTGACAAGTTCACCGTCCACGTAGAGCCTTGCAACCGCTCCGCTGACCGAAAGAGTATAGTTGTGCCATACCGTTCCGTCAAGGTCATAACGCAGTCCTGTTTCACCCCGCCATGTATCAGTTGTTGTCTGGAATCTGAAATGATCTTTCGCAACCTTGAAGAATACATATTTTTCCTTGTCCTGTCCCTGTGCGAAGGTGAAGAAATCGCCCTCGGACTGTGAAACCGCATCCATGCTTATGGTGTATTCCCTGCATCCGTCAAGGATACCGTCGGGAAGCTGACCGTATGTGTCGGCGTTCCCGTCAAAATTCAGAACATTTCCATTTGCTCCGTCATTTACAGCCGATGCACTGCCCGAAAGTGTCATATCATTGCCGTTTCCGCTGATATCGGGAACTTTTCCTCCGCTGACATTTTCAAAATCATAATGCACCGCAGGCGACGGCGTTTCTGCATCGCCAACTTTCTTGCCGAATACTTTTACTTCAAAGACGTTCGGCGTGTACCAGTTGTTGTTTGGATTGTTCTGAAGTGTGGCATTCTGAACATTCAGGCGCACATAACGTGCCTTTCCGCTGAGCATATCGCTGTTGAAGCCGTAAGTCTTGGTGATAGTCTCATCATTCTTGTTCGTCCTGTCAAGCAGTTTTTCCCAGTGCTGACCATCAAGACTTCCCTCGACAGTATAGGTATAATAAGCCTCAGAGCCTTTATAAATGAACCACGATGTCTGGATATTGGAAAGCTCACATACGCTTTCAAGGTCTACCTGCAAGTAAAACGGCCATTTTTTGCTCTTGTCTATCGCCTTGAAGCCTGTCTGATATGAGCCGTCAAAGGCTTTGGACGGGGATTCTCCGCTGTTGGAGGCTATTGACGACGAGGCAGGCTTATCCTGTGAAAGCAGTTCACCCTCCTGTACAGGGTAAAGCTCTCCTGTTTTCGTGCTGTATCTGAATGTGGGACAGTAATCGTAAAATGCGAATCCATTATCAAAATACAGCGGACAAAGTGTCGTTCCGCTTGTTCCTGCACCTTTCAGCCATCGGTATGCGTGCATGAGATAGTTTTCATCCTGCATATTAACTATCCAGCCCGACTGTGACGAAAATGTAGAAGAATTGCCGATGCTTCGCAGTCCGCTCCATTCACCATAAAGGTCTTTGGTCACAGTGTATGCACCGCTGCTCGGATACCATCCTGCCGCCTGTGATGTGAAAAGGAAGTAATAGCCGTCTTTCTTTATCATGTTCGGGAATTCACGGTACTGATCTTCGTGAAGTTTTTTTACAACTTCCGTAACTCCGCTGTAATCCTCATTCATTTTAAATATATAAATAGTAGCATTTGCGCCCTGTCCCGACTTGTTTGCCGCCGCTATGAGATATCCTGTGCCGTCATCGTCAAAGAATACAGCCATATCACGGACTTGTATATCCAGCGGATTGTAAACATGATGCACCTTGAAATTACCGCCGGGAGTTCCTGTGATAACAAGAGCTTTTCCGTCGCTGTATCCGCTCGGCTTTTCCCAGTGTGCCCATACTACGATCTGTCCCGTCTTTTCGGCATACTCAATATGTACCGATTCTATCTTACAGCTTGCAAGGTCGGGATTCTGGGAGGAATCCGCAACTGTACGCTCCTGACCAAAATGTACACCATCGGTGGACACTCTTTCTGCAAGGTAAATATCGTTCTGCCCTGCATGGCTTTTCAGCGAATAGCTGTAATACTTGTCGCCGACTTTCGTTCCGCTTGTCTCATACACAAGATTACTGCCGTGCTGATTGTCATAAACATCGAGACTGCCCGATGTTTCGCATGGTTTCAAAGAACGCACTTCGGAATACTTGTCGCCCTTTTCTGTATGAACGGCAAGCTGATAGAAATATTCCTTTCCCATCTCCATGCTGTTATCCTGCCATGATGCTCCGTTTCCTTCATAGACAGGCTCAAATCCGCTCTTGCCGTTCTCTGAGCGGTAAAGCGTATAGCTTTTTGCAGAAAGTGTGGTACTCCACTGCAATTCTGCATGGTCAGCATTTTGACTGTCAGCGATACAGAAAAGATTTCCGACGAATCCGATGTCCTCGGAAGTATCAGTGACCGCTTCTCTGCCTTGTGCCGCATAAGCAGTCGGAATTGCCGCAGGCGCACAGCTAAAAATCATCGCTGCCGCTGCTGCATGGCATATTATTTTTTTCATCCTCATAAAAACTCTCCTTTCAACGAGTTTTTTATTCATTATAGCATAGTTTTATTGTTATTTCAATCGTATTATATACTTTTTATTAAGATAATGTATTTATTTAATATGCTGTTTTCTACATTTTACGACATTAATCGACAAAAGAACTCATTTTCAGACACTTTCTCCTATGTAGCTTTTTGGCAGAATATGGTATAATTTGTCTATACAGTCTGAAAGGAGAACCATTATGAATAATATGGAACATAAAATTATCAATTCATTGCTTCAGCTTGGGATATCACCAAGCATTAAAGGCTTCCACTACCTTATCAATGCTATAACTCTCTACATCAACAGCAATATGTCTATTTCCTCGTTTTCAGGTGATATCTACCCTAAAATAGCCGAAATATATAAAACATCATCAGGCTCGGTCGAAAGAGCAGTCCGTCACGCCATCAACTCAGGATGGTCAAGGCATGATCCGCAGTTTTCTTCTTCCATATTCGGAAACTCTTTATGCTGTGAATCGGAAAGTCCCACAAACGCAGTGTTTATCAGCGCCGTCGCAGAATGGATAAGACTTGAAATGAGCAATAACAGCAATTAATCTGCGGTCGATTGATACAAAAATTATTGTGTTATATTGACATTTTACATTCAATATGTTATAATATCAGTAAGACAACTGATATTTTGAATGTGGGGTGATAATATGACATGGTTTTTAAAATTATGTAAACGATGTCTTGGCTTTCAGAAAAGATCAGTTTATGTGGATAATTATTTTTTTAAAGCTAATATGGTAGCCGGAATATATCTTTCGATACTTACCATCATCCTCGAATTATGGATGATAATACGCACAACGCACAAGATAATCGTTGAAGATCTTTATTCGGAAATATCATATTATCTCAGAAATTATTACCTTTACTATTT
>JAEDMD010000206.1 GCA_016303195.1 Oscillospiraceae bacterium
AGGGTTCTGCTTACTGCGGACAGTAATGGTGCATGAGCCGTTTCCGACTGCGGTTACATTGCCCCAGCCGTCAACTGTTGCTATCTTGTTGTCGGAGCTGGTCCATATCTCCTCCACATTTGATGCGGTGGACGGAAGCATTGTTACATATGAAATATCTTTCTGACCAACGGTCATATTCATTGTATACTTGCTCAGTTTTATTTCCTGAACCTTTGTCGGGTCAGCCTTTGCAGGATCACCGACTGTTACTTTTATATCAGCCTTTACAGAAGGATTCTGCTTGCTTGCGACAGTTACGGTACAAACACCGTTGCCGACACCTGTAACGTTGCCCCAGCCGTCAACTGTTGCTACCTTCGGATCGGAGGTTGTCCATATTTCGCCGAGATCTGTTGCAGTTGACGGGAGCATTGTGACATATGAAATGTCCTTGCCTCCAATGGCTATTTTCATTTCTGTCTTGCTGAGCTTTATCTCATTGACCCTGTTCTTGTCTGTGACAGTTACCTTGATATCTGCCTTGACATCGGGATTCTGCTTGCTCTTTACCGTAACAGTGCAAGTTCCTGCGCCGACAGCAGTTACCCAGCCTTCGCCGTCAACTGTTGCTACTTTGGTGTCAGAACTTGTCCATATCTCTGATACGTCCTTTGCGCCCTTCGGGAGCATTGTAACTATTGAAATATCGCCCTGACCAACTGCAAGGTTCATTTCCTTCTTTGTCAGTTCGATACCTGTTATCTTGTTCGGATCACTTACTGTTACCTTTATCTCAGCCTTTACAGCAGGATTGTTCACACTTGTTACAGTGACAGTGCAAGTACCTGTTTTCTTTGCAGTAACAAAGCCCTCGTTGTCAACAACGGCTACGCTTGTATCTGAGCTTTCCCATTTTTCTCTCTTGTCGGTGACATTTGCAGGTGTCATTGTTACGATAGCAATATCGCCGCTTCCGACAGTGAGATCCATGGAATACTTGGTAAGGGTGATCTTGTTTATTTTATCAGCCGCCGCAGTTGTGGTTGTTGTTGCGGCCGAAGATGCAGAAGTAGTTGTGGCAGTTGTGGTCGCTGTTGTTTTTGCGGTGGTCGAAGTTGTTGCAGTATTGTTATTCGGGTCAAGGTACTCAGGGAATGTGAGCTTTCCGCCTGCCGAGCTGTATGCGTAATAGCTGAGTATTCCCGATGCATCAACACCGTTCACAACGCCGTTTCTGTCAATATCCGCAGCCTTTGCGGCACGGTCTGTGAAAGTTGCTCCACGGCCTGCTGAAATTGATGCATATTCTGAAAGCACCATTGATGCGTCGATACCTGTAACAGAACCGCTTCCGTCAACATCTCCCAATGAATAGGCGGCGGTTTCTTCTGCTTTGTTCGTCTCTATCTTTATTTCACTTACACTTGACTCAGCTCCGGCTGTGTACGGAACAACTGAACTGAAGCAGAGTGCTGCTGTCATGACCGAAGCTGTTATTTTATTTGACTTCATATAAACTCCTCATTATTCTTTTTCTTGGGAAATCCCATCCCCGTTTTTTATTTCCTATAATACATTCGTTTAACAAATCCGAAATCGGACAAATATCATGAAAAAAATTTTCATGGCATAGTCCCCGACTCCATCTGTTAATTATATCACATACTAAAAGCGATTAAAAGCAAATCAGGAAAAAATTTCCGTTTTTTGGCTATTTTCGGTATTTTTCATAAAAAAGGCCCCCTAAATGCTCAGGGAGTCTTGAAAAATATCAAACAATTATTCTGATAGCTGAAGTATCTTATCCAGTATTTTATTAGCCGCATCAAACTTCGTCATGATCTCCAGTTCTTCGTCATTTTCCGCAGTTATCATGGTGATGACATTCGTATCAGTTCCGAAGCCTGCCCCTGCGGTGCGGAGAGAGTTTGCGCATATCATATCCACATTCTTTGAACTGAGCTTCTTTCGTGAATTTTCGATAACATTGTCAGTTTCCATCGAGAAACCGCAGATGAACTGTCCCTCACGGCGGTTCTGTCCGAGATGCTTGAGAATATCCTTTGTGCGCTTCAGTTCAATCTTCATGTCGCCGTCGGATTTCTTTATTTTGCTGTCGGCTGTTGTAACGGGAGTATAATCCGCAACAGCGGCGGCTTTGATGATGATGTCCATATCGTCCGAACGCTCGGTAACGGCATTGAACATATCCTCCGCAGACTGAACAGGCACAACATTCACGAACATAGGCGGTTCAACATCCGTATGCGCCGCAACTACCGTAACATCCGCACCTCTCAGCATTGCCGCCCTTGCGATGGCATAGCCCATTTTTCCGCTTGAATGGTTTGTGATGAAACGTACAGGGTCGATGCTTTCACGGGTCGCACCTGCGGTAACAAGAATTTTTTTGCCTGCCATATCCTTTTCAAAGGCTATCTCACGGACGATGTATTCAAGTAGAGTTTCCTCGTCAGGGAGCTTTCCGTCGCCGATATCACGGTTTGCGAGCATTCCCTTGACAGGCTCGATTATCTCATAGCCGAACTTTTTCAGCTTCTCTAAATTATCCTGCACGATGGGATTGTGGAACATATTATGATTCATTGCAGGAGCGATTATTTTCTTGCAGGTGCAGGCCATTACAGTTGTTGTGAGCATATCATCTGCAATGCCGTTGGCTATCTTTCCGATAACATTTGCGGTCGCAGGCGCAATGACCGCAACGTCAGCCTTTTTCGCAATGGAAACGTGTTCCACGCTGTACTCAAAATTCCTGTCGAATGTGTCGATAAGGCACTTGTGCTGAGTGAGAGTCTCGAAAGTCAGCGGATGCACAAAATTCTGTGCATTCGGTGTCATTGCAACATGAACGTCAGCCCCCAGCTTTGTGAGCATCCTTGCAAGGTTGCATATCTTGTAAGCGGCGATAGAGCTGGAAACTCCCAGCAAAACGGTTTTTCCTGTAAGCATTGTCTTTCCTCCGTTTATATTCTTATATTATTGCAGAATCTTTCCATTTCCTTTTCAAGCAGACGGAACACATTTGCGGCAAGGAAACCGTCGGCTATGGCATGATTCAGGCGAACGGTCAGAGGCATCATAAGTCTGCCGTTTTCCTCACGGTATTTTCCCCAGTTGATGATTGGCAGAAAATAAAGATATCCGTCGGGAAGCTCGATATTCATTGAATCATAGGACAGCCATGAGATATATGAAGCATCGAACCAGTTCGGATGATTTGCAGAATCAAGCCCGTATCCCCTTGTCTGCTTTGCAGTTTCGATATCTTCAAGAGCGCTGCGGTAAAAATCCTCATAATTCTCATAATATCGGCTGTAAACAGGTGTGCAGGTCTCATTTTCCTCATGGAACACATAATGAGTGGGATTTATGACATCGTAGCAGATAAGCTCGTCAGTTTCCCATATATAGCCCATTTTGTAGTCATCCCGTGAATTGAGGACTTTTGAGAGGATGTAGAGAAAATTAATGTAGAATCGGGTATTGTTTCGTCTTGAATAGCCTGCAAGTTCAGTCACATCAAGCCTTGCGGTGACAGACAGCGAGCATTTGCAGTCCTGCGTGAAATGGCGGTAAACTCCGCTTCTGTAATATTTGTTCTTGTCAATTATACGGTAAGTCAATTCCATTCGCCCCCTGATAATTATGGTCTTATTATATCCCATTATGTCAGAAAAGTCAATCTTTGCGTGTTTGTCAGCCACGGCAACTGCATTTACTTTAAAAAAATATAAAAAAGCGCCG
>JAEDMD010000012.1 GCA_016303195.1 Oscillospiraceae bacterium
ACAATCTGACGAAAAATCTGTCGGCGCATCTTCAGCACAATCTTTGTGCGGTGCTACCTTAAAATAACGAAGAATGTCAGGAGGGCATTCCCTGCAAAATATAAATATGAATCATTGATTAAGAAGAAATTTCCGCTTTGTGAACTGTAAACCGCATTGAATTACCGATAATATTTTTAAAATGACATATCGTATCATTTTGGCGTTTCTTCATTGACGGAGGATTTTTCATGTGCTAAAATTGAATCATAAAGAAAAATAAACATCTGCGATTAGGCATTGCAGATATCCAGAAAACGGAGGATATAAAAACATGAACAGATTCAAGAAAGCATTAGCAAGTCTGTGTGCAGTATGCATCAGCACATCTGCACTCCCACTGGCAGGAGAAACCATGAGTAACTTTATGACAGCATCAGCAGCAGAAGACATTTCCTCATCAATGGAATGGGATACCCTCAGAATGGGCGGTGCAGGTTTCGTTTCAGGCATCGTTACAGGAGAAAAGGAAATGTATCTCCGTACCGATGTTGGCGGTGCGTACAGATATGACTATGACCAGAAAAGATGGGTACAGCTTTTCGGCTTCATCAACGAGGATGACCGTGGACTTCTCAGCTGTAAGGGTATCGCTATCGACCCGACAGATGATATGACAGCTTACTTCCTCTGCGGCTGTGCATACTTCTCAGATGCAAAAACTGTGATCTTCAAGACTACTGACGGCGGTAAGACATTTACTTCTGTTGACGTTACAGACCAGATACAGGTACACGGAAACGGCGACGGACGTGAGTGTATCGAGCCTATCGCTGTTGACCCCGACAATACCGACACTATCTACGCAGGCGGCGACGTTACAGGCGGCAAATCCGCCCTTATCAAGTCAACTGACGGCGGTAAGACATGGAAGCCTGTTGAGGGCTATGATGCTCTCGGACTTTTCTCAGGCGAACTCAAATATCCTATGTGGACAGATCACATGGTAAGAGGCACTGAGCCTGCTAAGCTCTACAACGAGCAGAACGGTATCGGCTGTATCCATATCGAGGGCGGCAAGGTATATGTCGGCACTTCCGTAAAGGGCGAGCCTAATATCCATGTTGCAAGCGTAAAGGATGACAAGTTCGAGGCTGTAAAGGCACTCCCGAACGAGAATTATCCTCTTTCAATAACAAGCGACCACAACGGAAACCTTTTCTTCACATACATCGGCGGTCTTGCATTCGCAGGCGCATCAGGCGGCGCTTACAAGTACAATATCGCATCAGGAAAGGTCGAGAAACTCTCAGTTTCCGATAATTCCATCGGTATGATCGAAGTTGACAAGAAAGATCCCAACAAGATGTTTGCACGTACCTGCGGTATGTGGTCAGATCAGTGGTGCGGTACAGAATGGGTGCAGGACGACCCAACTACTCCCGAAAATGAGGGAACTATCGCATGGGGCGACCACTTCTTCCGCTCATCTGACGGCGGCAAGACATGGGAGGATATCACTCCCGGTGCAGGCGAAACAGACTACTCCACAGGCACAGGTGTAAAAATATTCAAGTCACTCCCTCTCGATACAAACGGCTATGACTGGATCTACGGCAAGGCTTGCCACTGGGGAAGCGGTATCCTCATCGATCCGAGAGATCCTGAAGGCGACAGAATACTCCTCACATCAGGCAACGGCGTATTTGCCTGCGATAATGCATGGGCTGAAAAGGATATCCAGTTCTACTTCCAGCCTGACGGCGTTGAGGAATGTGTAAGCCTTGACTTCGTAAGCACTGCCGATGGCCTTGACCTCTCCGCTATCGGCGACTATGACGGATTCGTTCACGAGGATGCAAATACCATCCCACAGCAGTACAAGCCGAATATGGGTTCGACCTCCGCTATCACTGTATGCCCTCAGAATACCGATGTATGGGCAAGAACAGCCGAAGGCGATGCAAATAACAACGGAAGCGGCTTCTATACCCTCGACAGAGGCAAGACATGGAAGGCTTTCAAGCCTGCCTGCACAGGCGGCAAGCTGGCTATAACCGAGCTTTCAGGCGGCAAGTACAGAGTTATCAACACAAGCTCAAAGGGTGCGGCTTCCTACTCGGATGACTGGGGCGCAACATGGAAGAAGTGCGACGGCATACAGGCTACAAAGGGCGTTTATCCGCTCGTTGACCCTGAGGATGCAAGCATAGTTTATGCAGTAGGCGCTCAGTACAACGAGTACTGGTCATCTGATATGTCCAAGAAAGAACCTACTTACGACGAGGCGCATTACTCTATCTTTATAAGCGAAGACTACGGAGCTACATTCAAGGAAACACGTATCTGCCCATACAACTGGGAACTTACATGGAAGTTTGAGAATACAGGCGACCTCGCATACATCTCAAAGGGCAAGGTTGCTATGGCAGGCGCAAACCACGGTGTTTACATCATTTCCGACAAGGGCGCAACAGTAACTCAGCTTGATACAGTCAAGTATGCTAAGTGCATCGGCTACGGCGCACCTGAAAAGACAGGCGGCCCGAACACACTCTTTATCTATGGTCAGCCAACAGAAAAAGACCCTGAGGGTGTTTACCGTTCAACTGACGAAGGCAAGACATGGGTATGCATCAATACTGCACATCTCTACGGCGGTACAGGTAACGGCAACTACCTCGTAGGCGATATGAACGAATTCGGCAAGGTTTATATGTCAACAGTCGGCTGCGGTATCGTTTACGGAAAACTCTCAGACGGCACAGCAAAGCCACCTGTTACAACTGCAACAACTACAAAGTCTACAACAACTACAACAAAGGCAACTACAACATCAACTTCCAAGAAGGCTGACACGACCACAACATCAGCTAAGGGCGACGATAAGGTAGTATACGGCGATTCAAACTGCGACAACGATGTAACAATGGCAGATGCTGTACTCATCATGCAGGCTATCGCAAACCCAAGCAAGTACGGTGAAAAGGGTTCAGACAAGACTCACATCACTGCACAGGGCATCAAGAATGCAGACGTTGCAGGAAACAATGACGGCATGACAAACAGCGACGCTCTCGGAATCCAGAAGTACAAGCTGTCTCTGGTAACCAAACTCCCGATCACTGAATAAGACAGGTTCTTATACAGCAGGCTATGAAATAAGGCTGATACTTCGGTTTATGAAGTATCAGCCTTTCTGCATTTTCGATGGATTTGCGATAGACTGCATGATAATTACAGCATCAAGGCAGCACCGCACAAAGATTGTGCTGAAGATGCGCCGACAGATTTTTCGTCAGATTGTATAGAAATTTCGCAGGCATACTTACGTATGTCAAGGGATTTCTGTGCAAGATGACGGAAAATATGCAAGCAGATTCAGTGCAAAGCCGTCAGGTGTGCTTTGTGCGGTGTTGCCTTAAAGAACACTAACGTTTCGGGCGGATATCCTGATACATCAGACCGCATTTATTGCAGTACCAGACAATTCTGCCTGAGCGGTACATAGGCAAATTGATATTCATGCCCCATTCTGGGTATTGTCTGAATATCATCATACTGCTGTCCGAGACATATGCCACGAAAGATATATAATGCTCCTTCGTCATTTCGTGGTCGGTGGTGATGTACCATTCGCCGCCGATATCTTCAATATTAAGCTGTTGGCTCTCATCAGCCTTCTTCATTTCAAGTGCATTGAGTTTATTTCCACAGCAGGTAACAGTAGCATCGGAAGTGGAGGTTATAATATTTCCGCACTCCTTGCACACGTAAAATCTCATTTTTTTCATATTGCCTTTCTCCGTTTCGTTTTTATCTATTTCACCATTGAGCAGGGTATTGATATCTGTTCCGAAAAACTCAGCCAGAGCCGTAAGCAGGGAAACATCGGGGCATCCGCACCCACATTCCCATTTTGAAACTGCCTTATCGCTGACGCAGATACTTTCTGCAAGCTGTTTCTGAGTCAGTCCCATAGCTGTTCGGAGCTGTCGGATAAGTCTGCCTGTTTTTATCTGATCCATAATTATCACCTCTGCGTTTATTATAACCCCAAACATCCTGCCTCGTCAATCCACGCTCCGTAGATTTGATTCTCCATAATAAGCTGTGCATTCTCGTCGGTCAAGCCGAGGGAAACAAATGCAGACCAGCCGAACAGCGTAGCTTTGCTCGCTGTTCTACTTTTCAGGGAGGGCTCTGCCCTCCCTCGCACACCCTCCTGCCAAAGGAATGTGATCCCTTTGGAAACCCAGCGTGCGGCTTCGCCGCTTTTAATAGATATTTTAAAGCAAAAGGGACGATCATACAGACCGTCCCTTAAAAATTATTTTCATATAATGCCCTGTGAAGCATCGGCAATGCGCTTTTCCCAGTAATCCTTGCCCCAACTGAAATCGAACTTGCTGAACATTTCGAGACAGCTATTGGCATTTTTTAGAGCGCCTTCAACACCTTCCTCGTCATTTGCTTTTGCGAAGATATAGAGTGCTGTAATGAATATCTCAAGCAGTTTCTTATCGTTCTTGCCCTGTGGCTTATAGCCGAATTTCAAGAGCTTGAGCGCCTGATCGTAATTCTGTGCGGCGCAGTCTGTCAGTGCAAGTGCCATATACAGATCGGCTTGTCTCTGACTGGACAGTTTTTCCGACTGTTTCTGCATGAAGTCGATATTCTCGGTGCGGAAATCCTCGGCATCACGCCATTTTCCAAGCAGACTCTTGGTTTTCAGCGCTTCAACGCAGTAGTGGTATTTCTCCAGACCGCCAAGTTTGCGTTCTTCAAGGCTGTCAAGATAGAATGCCGCCATCTTGTAATCGAATATCTTTTCATACAGCATTGCAAGCTGTATCACATCAACAGTATTAGGCTTTTTTACGTCATCCACAAAAGCGGCTGCATACTGGTCGCAGAGGTCTTTTGTGTAGCCTGTATTAGCATATGTCAGGTAAACCGCCTCGTATTTCTTCATTTCTGCATTGTGAGAAGGTCGGATTGAGCGAGTGATTTTTTTTCTCTCCACTGGAGATATCATGGATCTTCCCTCCTTATTTTTTCGGGATATATCCCCTGATCCGTGATCTGATATACATTGTATAAAATCAATGCATATTTAAATTATCTGTATAGATTATTTTAACACATATTTATTACATAGTCAACATTTGTTCTGCTAACTTCCACAAAACTGTTGAATTGCACAAAAAACGGGAAGTTTTTTTTCTATATCAGCAAGAATAACTCTTTCGGGATTTTAAGTTTATTTCAATAATTTGTGGTATAATGTTTATAATGGGTAATTATAACCGGAAATTTTTTAAGGGGGTCAATATTATGAGATTACTGGTAGTAGAGGATGAAGTACAGCTTGCTGACGCACTCAGCGAGATCCTCAAAAGAAATATGTACAGCGTGGACACGGTATACAATGGTATCGACGGACTTGACAACGCTCTTACGGGAGTTTATGACTGCATTATACTGGATATCATGCTTCCGGGCATGAACGGTATCGAGGTGCTGAACAATCTCCGCAGGGAGCATATCAATTCGCCTGTTATCCTGCTGACCGCAAGAAGTGAAGTTGAGGACAAGATAAACGGACTTGACAGCGGTGCGGATGATTATCTTACAAAGCCATTCGTAACAGGGGAGCTTCTGGCGAGAGTTCGTGCGCTTACAAGGCGAAAGGGCGAGATCGTAGATTATAATCAGATGGACTTCAACGGTCTTACTCTCCGTAAGGACACCTGCTGTGTGGCATGGCAGGGAAATGACGTAAAACTGAGCCTTAAAGAATATCAGATAATGGAACTGCTCATATCAAATCCCAAGCGGATACTTCCGAAAGAGCGAATAATCGAGAAGATATGGGGCTATGAGAGCGATGTTGAATACAACAACATCGAGGTCTACATATCGTTCCTGAGAAAGAAGCTGGCTGCGATAAATGCTCCTGTGCAGATAAAGACAGCCCGTGGTATAGGTTATTCTCTGGAGCAGGAGGTATAAGAGGATGAAGAAAAAAGCTGATCCTATGTTCAGGAAAGCTCAGCTGAAACTTTTCTTAGTTATAACAAGTATCCTTCTTGCAGTATTTATCGGACTTCTTGCTTCGGTCAATGTCATAACAGAGCAGGTTATGAGCCGACAATCTGAGTACGTTCTTGAACAGATAGCCGCAGGTATCGAGTATAACGATAAGGAAATGCGGTTCACTCTTTCACGGCCTGAGGATTATCAGCCGAGGAAGTATGATATATGGAAGAATGAACCTCCGCAGAAGCCTACAAACAAAAACGGCGAGGAGGAAGAACCGCCGAAGGAGACTACAACTACAACATCCACTACTTCAACTACTACCGAGACTACAACTACTGTTACTACAACTGCTGAGGAGACAACTGACGAGACATCAGAGGAGGAGACAGAAGCTCAGGAAACCGAAGAACAGCATGAGGAACAACAGCAGCAACAACAACAGCAACAGCCTCCGTCAACTGAAGGCGGAAGCACTGCACCGCCTGAAACTCAGCCGCAGAACCCGTGGGAAAACTGGCAGGGCGGAGGAAATCCGTGGGAGAACTGGCAGGGCGGTGGAAACCCGTGGGAGAACTGGCAGGGCGGAGGAAATCCGTGGGAGAACTGGCAGGGCGGAAATCCGTGGGAGAACTGGGACCCGTGGAAAGGATGGTCCGACGGAAATCAGAATCCGCAGATGTGGGGCGTAATGCCGTGGATGGTACCACCCGAAAACGGAGGAACCGAACAGCCCTATTCCAAGGAGAAAAAACACGACGATGATGACTATGACGACGATGATGATGACGACGAGGAAAAATCCAGGATTCAGAAAAATGCTTTCACCGACATTTACGACGGCGGAATAGTTGCTCTTGCAAATACTGTCACCACCGCCGAAACCACATCATCATCGAAAACCACAAAGTCCACTCAGCGCACAACTCCTGTTACAACAACTGTTCTTCGTACCGAATCCAAGCCTGTTCCGCCTGAGATAAGAGAGTCTGAACAGCGTTTCGATGATAATGGACGGCGCATTGAACCGATACCGAAAACTCTCGGTTCGATAGATTTTTTCGCTATCATGGCGGACAATAACGGAAAGTACATGGCAACGCTCAACAATGACGATATTGAAAAGGAAACTGCCCAGAAATATATTTCTGCTATTATAAACAGGAACATTTCTAAGGGAATGCTGAACAATTATCAGTTCTATACCACAAAGAAGCACAACGGCACACTTATGGTATTTACCGATAAGAGCAGTGAGATAGATGTTCTGAAAAATCTCAAGCGTATCACAATGATAGTCGGACTGATAAGTATTGTTATACTTTCAGCAGCGGCATATTTCCTCAGCAAAAAGAGCATTGCGCCTATCAAGACGGCATTTGAGAAGCAGAAACAGTTCGTTTCTGATGCGAGCCATGAGCTGAAAACTCCGCTTACGGTAATATCCACTAATGCGGATGTTCTTGAAGGCGAAATAGGCGAAAACAGGTGGCTGAGCTACATCAAGTCGCAGACTGAGCGAATGAGCATACTGGTCAATGACCTGCTGAATCTGACAAGACTGGAGAACAACACAACTGAGTTCATCAGGACAGATTTTGATATGAGCAAGGCAATTGAAAATACTGCACTTCCGTTTGAGTGTCAGGCATTTGAGCAGAACAAGAAGTTCATCATTGATGTTGATGATAATATCATGGTCAACGGCAGTGAGAGACATATCAAGCAGATGGCGGCGATATTCATTGACAACGCTCTGAAATATTCCAATGACGGCGGAACTGTCAAGGTAATGCTGAAAAAACAGGGCGATAAGAAGATATTCTCTGTTTATAATACAGGACAGGGAATCAAGGAAGAAGACAAGCAGAAAATATTTGAGAGATTTTTCCGAAGTGATGAATCACGTAATCGTTCGACGGGCGGTTACGGACTTGGACTGGCAATAGCGAAGTCTATTATAGATAAGCATAAGTTCAAGGTGAATGTGCTGAATCAGGAAGGAAAGAGTATTTGCTTTGTTGTAATGATGTAAGCAAATAAAAAAGCGCCGAAGGCGCACACTGGGTTTCCAAAGGGATCACCATCCCTTTGGCGGAGGGTGAGTGAGGGAGGCAGAGCCTCCCTGAGAAAGCAGTAAAGCAAGCGAAGCGATGCTTTACGGACGGTCTGTATTTACTTTCCCTCGGCTTGACCGACGATAAAAATAAAACTCCCGATTTAAGGGTAATACTCTTACAGAAGTTTTTACACGTGATATTGAGGGAGAACCTTTCCTCAGAAAGGTTTCCCCCGATAATTACATATAAATCTGCTATATGAGTACTCCCCTTATTCGGGAGTTTTTGTTTGTCTCGTCGGTCAAGCCGAGGGGAGTTTTGCTGTAACAGCCGTAAAGCGAGCTTCGCCGCTTTACTACTTTATTAGGGGGACTCTGTCCCCCTCGTTCACCCCCTGCAAGGGAGATAACATCCCCCTTGACCCCAGAACGTGCGCCTTCGGCGCATTTTTTATTTTTATCTTCTTGGTGTCGGTCTTGCGCCTGTTACTCGTCCGTCCATCGAAACATCCACACCTGACATTCTCTCTGTGGGCTGTATGATTATCGTTGCAGGATTATGCTGTGCCCATTCAAACATATATGATTCGCCTGAACTCTGTCCAATAAAGTTCCTCCACGAAATATCAGTTCTGAACTCAGGGTCAGCGCCTATCCAGCATACAACTGCATCAGGGTCGGCTTCAATAGTTGAACCGTTCTGCACATTGCTCAGTACAAGCGGGTTGCCGTCTACAAGCACTGCAACAAACGCATTCGGGCCATTGCCTGTGAGAGTTGATGTTGCAAGACCTTTCTGTGAAATTACACCCTGTGCAAGGAATCTTACATTGTACTTGCAGTCCCTTGTAAATGCAAGGATATTCTCGCTTTCTACGGAAATAGTCTCATTCTGCTGGAGCTTATAGACCACAACGTGCTGCTGTTCGTTTGCAAAATATGTAATGCTGTCGCCTCTGTATTCGACTTTCATGAGCGGCAGATTTTCGCCTGCAAAACGTCTTGTGATCTGTCCGAGGAAAGCACGTCCTGCGTTTTCTTCAGGGCCGAGCATGACCTTAGTGAATGAATAGTTTTTAGCGCCGTAGCACTCACCGCCGATGAATGCACCTGCTTTTGTGAATATGTAATCACCGCCGCCCTGACAAGTTACCATCAGGCAAAGCTCATTCAGTGTTTCAAATTTAATCACTGTATTTATCGTCCTTTCGTTTGTATCATGCCAGAACTACGCCGTACATTCCGCAGAATTCCGCAAGGTCACGGGCAACACCCGAACCGACTGCATTGAACTTCCATGCACCCTTGTAGCGGTAAAGCTCACCAAGCACAAGTGCGGTAACATTGCTGTAACATTCGTCCTGAACAAATCTCGAAGTCTCCTTGTTGGAATCTCCGTCAATTATTCTTGCGTAAACATTGCTTACCATTCCGAAATTCAGCCTGTTTGCCGAGGCTTCGTAAATAGTGATGGCAATGAGTATCTTTTCAACATTAGGGCTGACTGAATTGAGGTCAACGGTAAGTTCCGCATCGTCCTCACAGGCAACACCAATATCGAATGTCTTGTATTTTACGCTGTTGTCGGGGCTTGTGTCCTGTCCATAGAAAATGAACCATTCGTCGCCGACTATTCTGTTGTTTTTGTCAAGCATGAATGCAGAAGCATCGAGGTCACAGCGAGAGTCATTGACATCCCAGCCAAGACCGATCTTTATTCTGCCCGAACCTGTTATCGGGATCTTCTGACCTTTCATCAGCGGAGTTCCCGGATTTGCCACGCCCGGTCTTCTGCGCTTAGGCTTAGGAAGATTTGACGGAGCTGTGACAGGTGCGGAAGATGAGCGGTTAGCGGACTGACTGCTGTTAAATCCGCCCTGAATATTGCTTCCGCCGTTGACAGGGCCGAGAGACGGCTGATTCATGCCATTGTTAGGCATTCCACGATTCGGCATACCGTTGTTGTTATTGTTATAGCCGTTATTCTGCTGATTGTTGAAGCCGTTGTTATTGTTGTTATAGCCGTTATTCTGCTGATTGTTGAAGCCGTTGTTGTTATTGTTATAGCCGTTATTCTGCTGGTTATTGAAGCCGTTGTTGTTATTGTTATAGCCGTTATTCTGCTGATTATTGAAACCGTTGTTATTGTTGTTGTAGCCATTATTCTGCTGGTTATTGAAACCGTTGTTGTTATTGTTGTAGCCGTTATTCTGGTTATTATAACCGTTGTTGTTATTATTGTAATTATTATTATTGTTATGATTGCTATGCTCCATGAGCTGTTCGAGCATGAGATATGTGCCGACATTCTGCATATTCATCGAACCATATCCGCCATACAGAGAGCCACTGTCGAAATATCCGCCGACACGCATCGGAACACCGAGGGGATTGGGACTGCTGAATGAACCAAGTCCGCAGTAGTCGATGTTTATGTAATTTCCTCTGCGGTAGCCGTTGCCGTAGCCGCCGCCGTTGCCGCCATAGCCGCCGCCCATGCCGCCAAGACCGCCTAAGCCGTTCATACCGCCGAAATCATTGTTGAATATCATGGTATCCCTCCTTTTTCAGAGTAAAAACACTTATTATAATATTATACATCATTTCAACTCGGATTTCAATATATTCGGATGTTGTTAACTATTTGTTCACATTTGATGCAGCACCGCACAAAGCGCACTTTTTTAACCGACTGCCGATTCTGCATATTTTTTTAGTATTGCCGCCGCATCCCTTGCATCCGATCTTCCGTCAAAGTTATAATCGCTCAATATGCTGTCAGTTTCGGGGGCATTTCCTGCTGATGCCTTTGCATAGCTTCTGAGTACCGCCGAAGCATCATTTCCGTCAACAACACCGTCGCTGTTCACATCTCCCATAAGCGCCTTACATTCAGGAACATTTTCCCACTGGAAGCTGTGCAGAGCCGATGGAAATGCAATATGCCAGTTCTTATGGGATGGTTCGTCTTTTATCTCGCTGTCAGCCTTCATGAACCAGTCATAGTCTATCTTTTCGCCGTCATCCCATGTTGGGTCAACGTGGAAATAATGTCCGCCTATTTCAACAACTACCCATGAATGAGTTGGTGTATGAACAAGACAGCTATCTATGCCGACTTCATGGAGCAGGAGATTCATTGCCCTTGAATAGCCGTCGCATACCGTAGTTTCATTGAGGAATACCGAAGCATCGTTATGATTTTTCAGATCGTCCTCGTTTCCCGTGTCATAGCTGACCATACCGCAGATATGGTCATGGATGGCTTTTACCTTTTCCATATCGGTCATGCTGTCTCTGATGATATCTTTTGCAGTTTCCTTTACACAGTATGTCACGTATTTATTGATGAGCGGATTGTCGTCAACATTGTTCATATTGCGTTTTATGAATCCGAGAAATTCGGGCTTAGGCGAACCGTCAGCATTGAATGGGTCGGTATTGTTGATAGTTTCGAGAGATGAACAGCGATAGAGATTGTTTCCGTTGAACTTCTCGTCAAGGTCTATATTGATATTTTTCAATGCAGAGCATCCGCTGAATACATAATTTCCAATATCGTTGCTGCCGTTTATGGTGACATCCTCAAGGGCTTTGCAGTTTGCAAAGGCATTGTCGCCTATATGAGCGGAATCGCTGATAGTCAGCTTTTTTAGGTTTCCACAGTCGGAAAAAGCCGATTCACCGATGCTTACCTTTCCGTCAGGGAGCGTGAGTTCCTCCGCACCCATACCGCAGACAGCCTTTTCGCCTATGGAAAGTTCCTTTACCTTGTCAGGGAAGGTGATATCCTTTATCGGCATGAAGAAAAGTCCGTTCCTGTCGATAGTGATGGTTGGCTCTTTGCCTGTAAATCCCAGCTTTTCTATGGGAGCGGCTGCAAAAGCATCAGTGCAGATATGCACATCTCCTGGAAACAGAAGTTCCGTTACACTTGCTGTTGCGAAAGTATTTTCATTGATGGTGATATCCTTGCTGAGAAAATTTATTTTTTTCAGATGGTGTAGCTGTTCAAAATGAAGATTTCCTTTCAGTGCATCAATATATGTCGGGTACACTGATACAAACATTGTACCTTCGCCTTTTTCTGTCAGTGCGGTAAACTCGTCAGGGTCAAATTTCAGGTCAGTCAGTGACAACTCGTGTACATCTTCGGGAATGGTGAGTTCGCCTGCAATTGCGTTAAGTTCATCGGAGCGCTTGTCGATAACGGGGAATCCCATGAAAGTATCGGGAATTTCTCCGAGGTCGCCTGCTTCATAGATCAGTTCTGCATAATATTCAAAGTCCTTTCGGCTCATTCTTATGAAGTAAGTTCTGCCGTCAGCAGTTACAGGAAATCCCTTGAACGGATCATCTATATTGAAGGTGGTATCTATCACCTTGTCTTTTGGATACATTTTTTCGTCGTTATCAAAGGGAAAGTACTTGTTCTTGTTGGTATCATAATTGGCATCGCCGTAGATATTTTCGGGGATATACTTTACATTCTCCATCCCGTCTATAATGAAACGCTGATTGGCAAATTTAGTCGGAAGTATCTTTAAACCTTCGGGTATCCTGAGGTATCCGATATCTGAGTTGATAAACGCTCCTTGTCTGATGAATTTTACGGTATCAGGAAGAATGAGCGCTTTTACACGTGAAAAGTCTGCGGATGAACCGCTTACGCCTACAACGGGATATCCTGCCACATGATCGGGGATTCTGACTACAAGCTCACGCAGTTTTGACGGTATCTTGTCATAGTCAACACCTTCAAGGCGGTCGGTTACTTCTTCATCACGGAAATTTATATCCGAAAGTATATATTTCGGCTTGTTGAGTACAAGATAATCGGGAGTTTCGGGATCATCATCATGATAGAGTTCGTATCTGTTTCCCTGATAGGTGAGGAAAGCATAGTGTATCCCGTAGAAAGATTCCCTGCCGAATTCAACAACTGTTTCGGGGATGGTTATATTCACCTGCGGATATTCTTCGATATCGCCGAATATCCTTTCACCGACCGCAGTAACGGTATGACCGCCGATAGTATCGGGAATGGTCATATTTCTTGCTTTTCCCTTGTAAGCGGTTATCCTTGCATTGCCGTCCTCGGTCAGTTCATATTCCCAGAGGGACTCGTTGTCACCTGTGGGATATATCTCGTTCCATCTGCCTGTATAGGTGATAGTTCTGCCATCACTGAGGACGAAATCCACCTGCATATCCTCAGGCCATCTGATTGTTTCAGCGCAATTTTCCATGAACGGAGATGCCATGGCATTGTTAAATCTGATGCCTTCGGGTACATGGACAACAAGATGGTGATTTTCGGTATCTCTGCATACATTTGCAAAGTTCAGGCATATCTGTCGGTGTGTGATTTCCGTTATCGGGATCCCGTTATATTCTGTGGGAATTGTTATTTCACCGGTATAATTGTCTTTAAGGGGGATGATATCTTTGTAGCATAACTCACCATGCGGGCCATAGCTTTTGTTCAGATATGCCCACTTGTCATCATAGTCATCAGCTGAAACCTTCGGCAATGCCGAAAAGGGCAATGTCGGAATAAGTGCAGCGGCCATAAGAAGTGATATTGCAATATTTTTCTTTTTCATTCTGTATCTCCCGATGATATTATTTTACAGCATTTTCAGCGTATTTTCTGAGGATTTCCGAAGCATCAGCCGCATCAGTCCTGCCGTTGAAGTTAACATCGCTCAAAGTAACATCAACTGTCGGCTTTTCGCCTGTGGAGGCTTTTACATAGCTTGTAAGCACCGCTGTTGCATCGTTTCCGTCAACGATACCGTTTTCGTCAACATCGCCCATTATATCGGTACATTTGGGCAGAGTACCTGTCTGAAAATCATGAAGTGCCGACGGGCATAAAAGTTTCCATTCGGAATGTGCCTTATCGCTGATTATCTCATTGTCAGCTTTCATGAACCAGTCATAGCTTATGGTATCTCCGTCATCGTCCCATGTGGAATCAACGTGGAAATAGTGACCGTCCACATTTACGATATTCCATGCATGGGTGGGTGCTTTTATGTAATAAGTTTCTATCCCTGCTTCATGGAGGAGCAGGTTCATTGCCCTTGAATAGCCCTCGCAAACGCTTGTTTCATTGAGGAAAACAGAGATGTCGGTATGGTTTTTCTTGTCACTCTCATTCTGCTGGTCATAGTTTACCATTGAGCATACCTTGTCATGGAGGGCTTTTACTTTCTGCATATCGTTCATGTCTTTGCTTATTGTCTCGCTGACTATCTTTTTGACACGGTATTTCACGTAATTATCGGAGATGTAGTTATTTCCTGCATCGCCCATGTTATTCTCGATGAAATCAAGAAATTCTGCTTTTGGAGCGCCGTCTTCGCTGAAAATCTCCTTTCCGTTGATAGTTCTGAGGGCGGTACACTGGTCAAAGATGCTTCCGTGTAATTTTGTATTCAGGTCGATATTGATATTTTTCAGTTTACGGCAGTTGGCGAATATATAGTATCCGAGTCTCGGTGTGCCGTTGAATGTGATATTTTCCATAGACTGACAGTTGGAGAAAGCGTGATCCTTTATATCGGGTGAGCCGTTTATGATAAGTTCTTTCAGCTTTGTGCAGTCAGAGAGGGCTTTTTCACCGATAATGGCAGTTCCTTCGGGGAGCGTGAGGGAAGTGATATCCAGTGATGATAAGGCATTTGTGCCGATATACAGCCTTTTCACCTTTTCAGGGAATGTCAGGCTCTTTGCGTGGGAATAATAAAATGCTGAGTCGCTTATTTTAATATTAGAACCCTCGCCGGTGAAGCTGATATCGTTGATATTAGAATCTCCGAAAGCCATTACGCCAATTGAAGCATTGCCATTGAAAGTCAGGGAAGTGATACCGCTTCCGTTGAAAGTCTTGTCACCGATGGTGATGTCATTGCTGAGTATTTCCAGCTCCTTCACGTTACTCAAGGGATGATTCCTGAGTTTTCCGCAGACAGCTTCAGCTAATGTCGTATTGTTTCCTGCATAGAGATCTTCAAATACTTTCGGCAGATCTATCTGCTCGTAAGAAAAACTGTCCAGTGAAATGTCGGTCATATCTTCGGGGATGACCAGCTTTTGGCAAATAGGATACAGCTTGCCGCTCCTTTCATCAATGACAGGGAAACCCATAAATTCCGCAGGGATATCCTCATCGCCTTTCGGTGAATAGATGAGATGGGAGTAATAATTCAGGTCTTTTTTATCCATATAGATACGGTATGTGCGTCCGTTTTCATCGGTTATATGGAAGCCTGTGAACGGGTCATCGAAACTGATACCTTCGGGGAGCATTTTCTCTTTCGGCAGGTATTGGTCGTTTTCGCTGTACTCCTTGTCAGTGTAAACATCACGTGGTATCCACATTACATTTTCCAGTCCCTCTATTCGGCTGAAATCGCTTGATCCGATAAAGTTTGAGGGGAGTATCTTTATGCTTGACGGCAGTGTCATTTCCTCCAGGTTAATAGCGCTGAATGAATTTGAACGTATGTATTTCACACTGTCAGGCAAAGTGATATAATCGTACTTGGAATTGAGGTATTCATAATCGTTTGATACACCGATAACGGGCACACCTGCTATCTCAGAAAGCACAGGCGGATTCGGCTCGGAATACTGCTGCTCTATATATGAATCACGCAGTTTGTAATAATCATAACCGAATTCTGTCGGATCTAAGCCGAGATCCTCATTAGTAGGATATTTTATCTGCTTTTGAACTCTTACCAGTGTGAGATACGGTTCAATGTCGGGATCATCGCTGTTATAGTAGCGGTATACACCTTCATTTGTAAAAAGCACGGCTATATGGATGCCGTGGAAGAAATCAGGATCAATGTCCAGTTTATCCATATCAGTTTCAAAAGTGAAATTGAAAAGTGTTCTGACATCGTCCTCGTCAAACAGGTTACCGCCTATGCTTTTAACAGGGATACCGTTTAATTCGGTCGGTATCGTTATATGAGAGCTTGCGCCCTTGAATTTCAGCAGTTTCAGGTACTCATCACCGTTTTCGTCAGTGAGTATATCAAACCCCCATGACCCTGCTGACCGGCTCTCACTAAAATTGTATCCGCCGAATCTGCTGCTGTATACCATTTCTCTGCCATCGCTGAATATAAAAGTTGCTCTGAAATTCTGAGTATTGAATCTGTCGCCTGCCCAGTCGCTCAGAGTGTAATAGTCCTGTGCGTAACTTGAGTAGCTTCTTTCTTTGAAGTCGATACCCTCAGGGACATGGACTGTAAGTTCTTCGGTTTCGGGATTATATTCTTTCCATGTGATAACAAAATCCATCGGCTCAACAAATTTTACGGGTATCCCATTATATTCGGTGGGGATGGTGATATCATTTCCTTTTCCTCTGTACTCAACGAAATTGTATCCCTTGCTTCCGTCAGGGCTGAAATAAATATCTGAGAATACCCATTCGGGAATTGAGGGTTCGTTATCAGCATATACATTCACAGGTACAGCAGAAAGCATCATAGCCGATGCGATCAACGAAGTTATTGCTTTTTTCGCTTTCATTTTGTTATTCCTTTCATATTCGATGAATATTTATTGGCTTACAGAGTTTTCTGAGTAATATCTGAGTATTGCAGATGCATCTGCTGCATCAACTTTTCCGTTGAAGTTGAAATCACTGAGGATAGTGTCAGCAGTAGGTTCTGCACCTGCGGAAGCCTTTGCATAGCTTGAGAGTATTTCTGAGGCATCTTTTCCGTCAACAACATCATCGCCGTTGACATCGCCCATTTTTTCACTGCATATCGGTGTTGTATCTGTCTGGAATTCATGCAGTTTTGACGGCTTTATAAAATCCCATGTGGAATGTAGGCTGTCTGGCTTTATTTCGTTGTCGGTCTTTAAGAACCATTCATAATCCACCACATCGCCGTCATCCCATGTAACATCTACATGAAAATTATGACCGCCAAGAGTTACGATGACCCATGCATGGTCACGATTTTCTACCAGACAGGACTGTATCCCTGCTTCATGGAGCATTATGTTGAAAGCCTTTGCGTAGCCCTCGCATACCGTTGAGTCATTGAGAAAAATTGAAACATCGGTATGATTTTTCTGTGCATCGGCATCATCGTGATCGTATGTTGTCATGGAGCATATTTTGTCATGGATGGCTTTCAGCTTTTCCATTTCAGTCATATCATCGGTGATACACTCCGAAAGTGCCTGATGTACTCGGTAGAGGACATAATTATTGATTATTCCGTTATTGTTGGCGCTTGTGAAATTTCTTTCGATGAAGTCTTTGTATTTGTCCTTAGGGCTTCCGTCTTCATTGAAAACGTTTTCGCCGTTGATGGTCTCAAGGCTGAAACAGCCTGCAAAGCAAGTGCCGTTAGGGTCATTGAAATCGGTACTCAGGTCAATATCTATATTTTTCAGCGCATTGCATCCGAAAAATACAAAGCTGTCAAGTTCGGGCGAGCCTTTAATGCTGACACTTTCAAGCGAGGTGCATCCCTCAAAGGCAAGCGTTCCTATTTTGGGCGAATCATTGATAGTAACGGTTTTCAGTTCCTTATTGCCCTTGAAAGCTGATTTTCCAATGTTTGAAGTACCCTTTGGCAATACCAGTTCAGTGAGCAGATTATCTTCAAAAACGCTCTCACCGATGGAGAGGTCGGCACATTCTTCGGGGAATACCAGTTGTTCCAGCCCAATACCGCTCTCTATGGCATTTTTATCGAAGATGATCTTTGCCCCTTCACCGCTGAATCTGAGACTTTTCAGGTTACTGCCTGATATAGCCGCTCCTTTTATGGTGACATTGCCCGGAAAGGCAAGTTCATTCACAGAAGTACCATATACATTGTTATTATTCAGCGGAAGTCCGAAAGTCGGGATGGTAACATCATTGCTCCGTATTTTTATACTGCCGATATTTCCGATAAGTTCATGGTCGATAATTTTAGAGATAAGATAATCGAAGGAATTGCTGTTTTTTGAAGAAGCGAGTGTTCTTTCCTTACGCAGGGTGAGGTCGATGTCGGGATAAGCTGAAAAATCGATATTTTGTTCAATGACATTGAGTACAGAATCTACATCGGCAGTTTCGGCATTGTCTATTATAATTGTATCAGCGCCGTAAGGCATTTTGTCCGAGAAAGCAGAAGTAAGCGGAAGCCCCATATATTCCGATGGGATATCGGCAGACCTGTCATAGGTATAGATAAGCTCGGCACGTGGCTTTTCATCATGGTGGTATATCTTATAGCAAGAGCCGTTTTCACTTTCACAGATGATGAACGGCGAATCCGAATCGAGCAATGGCTGACAATTGTTTATGACCTTTTCAGCAGGATAGACCGCATGGGGACAATCTTCAAAG
>JAEDMD010000207.1 GCA_016303195.1 Oscillospiraceae bacterium
CTTGTGACTGCACGCTGAGGCTGGTCGAATTCCACCATATACTCGCCGTTTCCGAGATATGACACAGTTGCAGACTGTTCCTTCTGGCTGTAGCGTGTCTTTGCAGTGACACGCATAGGCTCGGTCAGTTCAGCCACCGAAATAAGGTTGAAATCGTCAGCGATAAGCGTTTTGGTGTACAGGTCGGATTCGTCACCGAGAGTGACAGTATTTGTGTCCACATCCTTTTTCACCACATACGCAGGCTTTCCGAGAGCAATGCCCAGTCCCTTGCGCTGTCCGACGGTATAGTTTATGATACCTTTATGCTCGCCGAGGACTTTTCCGTCCATGTCCACGAAATTGCCGTGAGGAACGTCCGTACCTGTGAAACGCCTGATGAATCCTGCATAATCGCCGTCGGGCACAAAACAAATATCCTGACTGTCTGGCTTGTTGGAGTTGACAAGTCCTGCCTTCTCCGCAAGCTCACGAACCTGCACCTTGTCAAGGGTTCCGAGCGGGAAGATGGTGTGTGAAAGCTGTTCCTGTGTAAGCGAATACAGCACATAGGTCTGATCTTTACTTCTGTCAGCGGAGCGCTTCAACAGCCAGCGTCCCCTTTCCTCATCGTACTCGCAGACGGCATAATGTCCTGTTGCGATATAGTCATACTCCAGTTCAATGGCACGGCGGAGCATTTTGTCGAATTTTACGTGCCTGTTACATTCGATACACGGATTCGGTGTTCTTCCGCATAGATAGCTGTCCGAAAACTGCTTCATTACGTGTTCACGGAAATTATCCTTGAAGTTGAACACAAGATGCTCGAAACCAAGCCTTCTCGCCACGCTTCTTGCATCCTCAACATCTGACAGCGCACAGCAGGTCTTTCCCTCCTTCTGTGCCTGATCTATATCTTCATCGGAGAACAGTTTCAATGTCACTCCCATGACCTCATATCCCTGTTCTCTCAGGAGCATTGCCGCAACAGAGCTGTCAACTCCGCCGCTCATGCCTACCATGACTTTTTTCATATCATTATTCCTCTCATAAAATAATAGGCGAACCAAGTTCGCCTTAAAGAATATTTTTAAGTTCAGCCAGAGACTCCAGATAATAGTCCGCAGTTCCGATAATACGCTGTCTGTCAGGCTCGGCTGATTCGTCGTAGATACCTGCTGTAACAAGCCCTGCTTTTTTTGCCGTTTCAATCGCATGAAGCGAATCTTCGATGACAAGGGTCTCATCCGCACCGCATCCAAGCAGTTCCGTACCGCCGATGAATATGTCAGGAAACTTCTTTCCTCTCGGATATTCCGCATCAGTAAGCAGGAATCTTACCCTGTCACGAATACCGCACCTTTTCATCACGGCTTCGGCAAGGACTTTGTATGTAGCCGTAGCAACTCCGTATGGTATGCCCTTGCTGTCAAGCATATCAAGGGTTTCGCAGACATAGGGTTTAAGCTGTATGTTATGTTCGTATTCCTCACGCACCATATCCTCAATGCGCTTTATGACATATTCCTTCGTCACATTGAGATGGAAACGGTCGATGAAATACTGCGATGACTGATCGACGGTCATTTTCTTCACCTTTTCGGAGATATCCGCAGGCGGATCGGTAACACCGTTTTCCCTTAGAAAATTCCTGTCAACGCTGTACCATATCTTCATTGAGTCGATAAGTGTGCCGTCCAGATCGAAAATAATGCCTTTTATCACTTTTTACCGCCTTTTGCAGTGGTAGTTGTTGTTTTTGTTTTCTTTGCGGATGTGCGTGTCTTTACAGAAGTCGTTCTCGGCTTTGCTGTTGTTGCCTTTGAAGTTGTAGTCCTGGCAGTAGTTGTCTTTGTTTTAACTGAGGTCGTCTTCGCCTTTGAAGTAACCGCCTTTGTTGTAGTGGTTTTGACTGTTGTTGCCTTGGTCTTTACGGAAGTAGTCTTAACAGTTGTGGCCTTAGTGGCTTCCTCAGCTTTCTTAGCCTCCTCCTCGGCTTTTTTAGCTTCCTCCTCGGCTTTTTTTGCTTCATCCTCAGCCTTTTTAGCTTCTTCGGCCTTTTTAGCCTCCTCGGCCTTCTTTGCTTCTTCTTCGGCCTTTCTTGCGGCTTCTTCCTCAGCCTTCTTGGCTTCAAGTGCATTTCTGGTCAGGAATTTCGACTTCTTGTAATCCTTGTCAGGATCATAATGTCCCTCTGTTTCGGAATCTCCGCATATTATTACTGCTTTCTGACCGATCATATTGAACATATTGGTGAATCGCTCCAGATCATACTCAACATTTCCCTTGAGCGGATCTGCAACGTTTACTATCTTCTTTTTAAGGTCATAGCCGTATACAGTCACGCAATGCTGCATACCGCTGAACCACATTTCTTCTCCGTCGGGAGTAGTCCATCTGTGTTCAGGCTGTAATTCCACAAGATCGATGGTCACCCATGCGATTATCGGTCTGCCCTCCTCGATCTGATAGAACAGCTTTTCAAGTTCTATGCCCGACATATCCACCGCATAGCATGGTGAATCAACGGACTCAAAATAAGAATCGGCAGTCTGCACGATAACAGGCGGAAAACATCCGAATCCGTCCTGTAATTTCGGATCGCCGATGTAGGCATGATCCATAGTGGTAGAGCCTTCCATATCTATCGGCATGAACTCGTCTGCAAGTTCTTCCTTGTCGATATCAAATCCCAGAAAATTAAGGGTCTGGCAAAGCGATGTCACCTCGCATCCTGTCGGAAGTTCAGGATTCTGCATGACTGTCTCAAAATTGCGGATGATACTTTTTTTAGCGATCTCATGGCCTCTCGGCCTTGCAACGTCTATCGAAAAGCCTTCAGTGTCAGCTTCGGTGCTTGGTTCTTCCTCATCTTCGGTGGTAAGCACCTCCGTTTCCTGAACGTAGGAACGATCACTGTCAGGGACAGAAATATCCTGCTCCGTAAGTGCCGCTGTCTCTCCGCATGATGTCAGACATATAATTGCAGCCGCACAAGCCGCTGCGGTTCTGAGAAATTTACGGGTCATTAAAAAACTACTCCATATCTATCATTATTTTAGCCCTGTAATCCCTCTGGGCTGAAGTCACCGTTTCAAGCGCAAGGCCATAGATATCGGATGCCTTTATCTCCAGTTCAGCAAATCTTTCTGCTATATCGCTGAGCTGTGAGAGCTTTGCAATAGATGCGGCATACGGGATAGTGGCATGATTTTTCGCCTTTGCCAGTATCTCCCTGCCACGCTCGTTGAAAGCCAGTATCCTTCCGTATGGCGGAAGCTGCTCCATATCCTCCTTTGTTACGCCTATAAGGAGTTTGAGCATTATTCTTCTGATACGTGCCATTGTGTATCTCTTTGTCTTGACGGTGAAAAGCAGTTCATCCAGCGAACCTGCCATTCTTGCGCCGTATATCCTGTGTTCGAGACCCTGTTTGACATCGTCGATGTCCTTGATGTCATCCACTGAACAGCTTCTGAGCTTATAGAGGAGGACTCTTTCAAGCCTGCTGAGTGATGCTATCTCGCCTTTGCTCACTGCGGAAGCGATAGCGTCTCTCCAAAGCTGTGTGGTATATTCGCTTATACCCATTATATCATTTTCGCTTTCCAGCATCTCACGGAGAAGTGATGCACTTGCGAATCCGTTTTCGGTGACCTCGCTGTCATGGCCTGCATTTATGCGCTTCACAGTGAATGGTGACATTACGGA
>JAEDMD010000013.1 GCA_016303195.1 Oscillospiraceae bacterium
TGAAATGCGTGGAACTAACGGTTTCGGCTATGACCCTGTATTCATGGTCGGCAACAAGACAATGGCGGAGCTTACTGCCGATGAGAAAAATGCCATAAGCCACAGAGGTGCGGCATTAAAGGCGCTTTACGATTATTTATCAACGAAATAAAAAGGAGTAATTTATGCTTACAAGCAAACAGAGAGCATACCTGCGTGGTATCGCTTCAACATATGAAACTATCTATCAGATAGGCAAGGGCGGAGTTACAGAAGCAATGTGCAAGGATATCGCCGAGGCTCTCCGCAAGAGAGAACTTATAAAGCTGAGAGTTCTGGAAAATTCGGGATGGACTGCAAGAGAAGCCGCTGACGCTGTTGCTGAACAGACAGGCGCAGACGTTGTACAGGTCATCGGTTCAAAGTTCGTGCTTTTCAAGCGCAACGAGAAAGACCCTGTTATCGAGAATCTCCCAAAGGCTAAGTAATGGTACTTTACAGACCCGTCGGCGAGGCTGAGCTTAAACTCATCGCTGACAGCGGATACAAAGAATTCCCTCCGAGACTGCCCGACCAGCCCATATTTTATCCTGTTCTCAATGAGAAGTATGCTTCCGAGATAGCCGAAAAATGGAATGCTGTCGGCGGAAACAAAGGATTTGTCACACGTTTCGTGGCGGATGACAGCTTTTGCGGAAAATATCAGGTACGGACTGTTGGCAGAAGCTATCATCAGGAACTCTGGATACCTGCGGAGGAGCTGGAAGAATTCAACAGGCATATCATCGGCGATATCGAAGTTATCAGGACATTCGGAGGAGAATAAAGTTCCTGATAACAAGCAGTGCTGACTGTACAAAAAAGACAGGACGCAGGGCAAGCGTCCGTGGAGGTGACATAATGCATATTGGCATTTATGGCGGAAGTTTTAATCCTGTTCACAACGGGCATATCCATCTTGCCAAAACAGCAATGGCTGATTTCGGCATAGACAGGCTTTATCTCATGCCATCGAAGATCTCGCCCCATCGTTCAAGTGAGGAATATGCATCGGCGGAGGACAGACTGGAAATGCTCCGTCTTGCCGTTGCAGATGAAAAAAATATGGAAGTGTCGGATTTCGAGATACGGAGTGACCGTGTAAGTTATACGATCTACACTGTCGAGCATTTCCGCAGTCTTTTCCCTGATGATGAATTATATCTGCTTGTCGGAAGTGATATGCTTCTGGGATTTGAGAAATGGTACAGATTCGAGGACATCCTATCACAGGTCACTCTCTGCGCTGTTTCGAGAAATAACGGCGATATGGAACAGCTCCGTGAAAAGGCATCGTTCCTCAGTCAGTACGGCTGTATACGCCTCTCCGAAGCGCCTCCTATTGAAATTTCATCTACGGAGATAAGAAAAAATATCGAAAAAAACACGGATTGTACTTGCTATCTTCACAAAAATGTAGTACAATATATAAGATCAAAGGGATTATATTCTGGCAGAGGTGAAGAAAAAATGCATTATGACCCTGAGGAAAAGAAGAAATATCTTAAAGCAAAACTGTCAGCAAAGCGCTATCAGCATTCGCTGAATGTTGCGGATGAGTGCAGAAAACTGGCTGAAAAATACGGTGAAGACCCTGAAAAGGCTTATTTTGCAGGACTTCTCCATGATATATGCAAGGAACTGCCCGATGAGGAGCAGAGAGCGCTGGTGGAAGAAAGCGGATTCGCTGTATGCAGGGAGGAGCTTGAAACAAGATCGCTCCTTCACGGCATTGCAGGTGCTTATTTTGTTAAAAAGGAATTCGGTGTTGAGGATATTGATATCATCAATTCCATAAGATTCCATACAGTCGGCAGAGCAGGAATGTCGAGACTTGAAGAAATAGTTTATCTCGGCGATCTTGTTTCAGCAGAACGTGACTACAAGGATGTTGACAAAATGTGTAAGCTGGTCTATACCGATCTGGATGAGGCAATGCTTTATGCCATTGAGTTTTCGATGAGATCAGTTATGAAGAAAGGCGGAGTTATCCCTATTTGCACCGCCGAGGCATATAATTTTTACAGAAGGCTGTTGAAAGACAGCAAAAACAGCCATGAACAAAAGAGGGCGCTTAAATGAAGAAAAAGGATAAAAAAGCAGGTAACAAAAACGATATCAAAAAGAAGAAAAAACGTTCTGCCGTGGGAAGAAAGGTCAACGAGACAGAAGCATACCACGGAAGATATGAAGCAGAGCCTGATGAGGAAAAGGGCGGATATGTCAGAGAAACTGCCGCTTACCGTGGAAAATATGCCGCTGACAACAGCAGTGACAACCGTGAATTCGGCCCTGTGACCATTACCAATGACGACGAGGAAGGTTTGCAGTACAGAACTGACGGGGCGGATTTCTATTGTGCAAAGCATAAGGCAGGCTCTCTCAGACCTGCCGCAGAGATGGAAGCAGTCCGTGACGATGAAGAAGAAGTCAGCGATACCGCTTCCGAGGTCATTGCAAGAAGCCTCCGCAAGGCAGATGAAATGGTTGCTCAGGAAAGACGCAGAAACAGCGAACAGCGCCCGAAGCAGGGGGCTAAGAAAAGATCTTCAAAAGGCAAAAACGGCAACAAAAAACGCAAAAAATCAAGAACATCCAACGATACATGGATAAAGTCAGGCTCTATCATACTGAGTCTTGTGATGGTTCTGGTAATGATGCTGAATATGCCGATCCTTTGGTATAAAAAGGCAGGTCAGCCTGACGAGAGAGTTTCTGTCATACAGTATTTCAAGCGCTGGCAGCCGACTGTCGAGATCGAGGGTCAGCTCCAACAGAATACTATGGATCTGAAGATAAACACTGATGTCATTCAGGATGACTACACCGACGGACTTGACCTTCCTCAGCTTGTGGAGGGACAGTATTCAGTGCTTTTCGTTGGATTTGACGAAAGCGAACAGCTTACAGACGTTGTGTGGGTATGTCAGTTCGATATCGGAAACGGACAGCTCAACATTCTCCAGATACCCCGTGACCTTGCTGTCCCTGACTATACAAACAGTGTGACCTGCAAGTTCAACAGTATTTATACGGAGGGCGACCGCTACATCACACCGCCTATCCAGCGTGTGGTAAATGCAGTTCAGGAAAATTTCGGCATCCCGATAGATGCCTATATCACCACAGCCTGCTTTGATATTGCAGATATGGTCGATCTTGTAGGCGGAATACAGATGCACGTTGAAAACGAGATCATGTATGAAGCTGACAAGATAATCCCTGAGGGCGATGTTACGCTTTCAGGCGAACAGGCTGAATGGTTCGTTCGCTTCCGCCGTGAATGGTCTGAGGGCGATATCGGACGAATGAAGAATCAGCGTAAATTCATGGCTGCGGCAATGCAGAAACTGCTTAGCATCGTTAAGGATGAGGGCAGGATAAAGCTGTACAGCTACCTTAATCAGGTTTACAAGAATCAGTGGATAGCTACTGATATGAGCCTTGAAGACCTCAGCAAGCTGGCTGACTTTGCTTCGACACTGACTATGGATACAGTCCGTGTGAACATGGTTCCCGGCGAAGGTGCAAACTATCAGGCTGAGGACGGAATGGAGTACAGCTTCTATTCAGTTCACAAGTACGCAACTATCACAATGCTCAATCAGTATTACCGCCCGTATCAGCAGAAGCTGAAACTGGATGATGTTGCTCTTGTTGAGTATGTCAAGGATTATGAAAACAGAGCTTATGACGATACAGGTGCTACCCTCAATGAGGTGGAAGTATCAGACGAGCCGAAGCGAAACGAATATTAATACAAGAAAGAGGGATGAAAATGACCGAAAAGGAAAAACTCGAACTTATCGTAAAAACTCTCGACCTGAAAAAAGGCGAGGACATACAGGTGCTTAAAATAGCTGATCTTACAATTCTTGCAGACTATTTTGTAATAGTCAACGGTACAAGTAATACCCACGCAAGAACACTTGCTGATGAAGTTGAATTCCAGCTTTCTCAGAAGGGAATTGAGCCTGAGCGCAGAGAGTCAGATACGGGAAATACATGGATAATCCTTGATTACGCTGACATTATCGTTCACGTATTCTACAAGGCTACCCGTGATTTCTATAAGCTGGAAGGCGTATGGGCAGACGGCGAACAGGTCGATATCAGCGATATGATCACAAAGGAATGAAAACATGAGCATTAAAAATCAAAAAGGATTTTCCATATCCATAGCGATGGCGGCATATGTTGTTGTAAAAGCAGTGCTGAACATGATACTGGGCGGTTTCTCGCTCAGCAGTCTGCTGCTTGCACTTGGCATGGCTTGCCTGTTCTTCGTGTGGATAAAGAATGTCAATTATATCACCGCAGGCATACTTGTGCTTGTTGTGCTGATGCATCTCCCTGCAAATCTGGGAAATATCGGTTCAAACTGGATATATCTCCTTGAAGGTGCAGTTGATGTTGTATGTGCTGTAATGCTTGTCACCAACAGCGATGTCAAGGAAAATTACTCAGGAAGTATAAATTTTAATTAAAGGAATGATCTAAAATGAGCAGATATGATTACAAATCTGTAGAAGCTAAATGGCAGAAATACTGGGAGGAGCATGAGACTTTCAAGACTGATGTCTGGGATTTCAGCAAGCCTAAGTTCTATGCTCTGGATATGTTCCCTTATCCGTCGGGAGTAGGCCTCCATGCAGGTCATCCTGAGGGATATACCGCAACCGATATCATTTCAAGAATGAAGCGTATGCAGGGCTACAATGTTCTTCATCCGATGGGATATGACTCATTCGGCCTCCCTGCCGAGCAGTATGCCGTTACCACAGGAAATCACCCGAATGGCTTCACACAGGAGAATATCAAGACCTTCTCAAAACAGCTCAAGGAACTCGGATTTGACTATGACTGGTCAAAGATGATCGCAACATCCGATCCTGAGTTCTACAAGTGGACTCAGTGGATATTCAAACAGCTCTATAAAGATGGCTATGCAAAGTACATAGATATGCCTGTAAACTGGTGCGAGGAACTGGGAACAGTTCTCTCGAACGATGAAGTTATCGACGGAAAGTCCGAAAGAGGCGGATATCCTGTTGTAAGAAAGAACATGAAGCAGTGGGTCATTGACCAGCCTGCATTTGCTGAGAAACTCCTTGAAGGTCTTGACGAGATCGACTGGCCTGAATCAACAAAGGCTATCCAGCGCAACTGGATCGGTAAGTCAACAGGTGTCGAGGTAGAATTCGATATCGTCGGCGGAGGAAAGTTTTCTATCTTCACGACCTGTATCGAAACTATCTACGGTATCACATTCATGGTTCTCGCTCCCGACGGCGCAGTTACAGAGAGCCTTCTTGACCGTGTTCAGAACAGGGAAGAAGTTGAGGCTTACATCGCTGAGACAAAGAAGAAGAACGACATGGATCGTACAGAACTGAACAAGACAAAGTCGGGCTGTGAGCTGAAAGGCGTTACTTGTATCAACCCTGTCAATGGCAAGGAAGTTCGTATGTTCATTGGTGATTTCGTTCTTGCAAGCTACGGTACAGGCGCAGTTATGGCTGTTCCGAGCCACGATCAGCGTGACTTTGAGTATGCTGTCGCTCACAACATCGACATGATACAGGTTATCGACGGCAAGGACGGTCATATCGACGTATCAGATGCCGCTATGGAAAAGACAGAATACCTCGGCAAGGGCTACAAGCTCATCAATTCTGAGGAGTTCACAGGTCTTACAGTTGAGGAAGCAAAGGAAGCTATCACTCAGAAGCTGGAGAAGATGGGCAGAGCGAAGCGCACTGTAAACTATCATTTCCGTGAGTGGATATTCGCAAGACAGCGTTACTGGGGCGAGCCTGTTCCTGTTGTTCACGGCGAAGACGGTGAGATATACGCACTGGACGATTCCGAACTTCCTCTCATCCTGCCTGAACTGGATGACTACAAGGGCAAGGGCGGAAAAGCTCCTCTTGAAAATGCAACAGAGTGGAAGAAGTATGACAAGAACGGGATCAAGGGCACTCGTGAGACTTCAACAATGCCCGGAAGTGCAGGTTCAAGCTGGTACTACTTCAGATATATCGATCCGCACAACGATAAGGAATTCGCAAATCAGGAGCTTCTGAAGCACTGGATGCCTGTTGACCTTTACATCGGCGGCCCTGAACACGCTGTCGGTCACCTTATGTATTCACGTATCTGGAACAGATACCTCTATGATAAGGGTCTTGCACCTACAAAAGAACCATTCAAGAAGCTGGTACATCAGGGCATGATCCTCGGTGAGAACGGCATCAAGATGGGCAAGCGCTTCCCTGAGTTTGTTGTAAATCCATCCGATATCGTAAGAGATTACGGTGCTGATACACTCCGTCTTTATGAGATGTTCATGGGCCCTCTTGAGGTAAGCAAGCCTTGGAGCAAGAACGGTGTTGAGGGTGCTAAGAGATTCGTTCAGAGAGTATGGAACTTCTTCACAGAGGCCGAGAATCTTACAGATGATAATGACGGCGCACTGACAAAGGTTTACCACAAGACCGTCAAGAAGGTCACAGATGACTACGAAAAGCTGGCATTCAACACAGCTATCAGCCAGATGATGATATTCGTCAACGAAGTTTACAAGGTCGGCAAGTGCCCGAAGGAGTATGCTGAGGGACTTATCAAGATGCTGTCATGCATCACACCTCATATCGGTGAGGAGATCTGGAGCATTTTCGGTCACAATGACACTATCGCATTTGAGAGCTGGCCGACATATGACGAGTCACAGCTTGTTGAAGATACTATTGAGATCGTTGTACAGATCAACGGCAAGGTAAAGGCAAAGCTGAATATCGCAGTTGATGAGGCTCAGGAATCTGTTATGGCTAAGGCAATGGCTGACGAAAAGGTGAAGGAAGCTGTTGACGGAAAGAACATAGTAAAACAGATATATGTACCAAATAAAATTGTTAATATTGTGGCAAAATAACGATTTTATGAAATTGTCAGAAAACACTTGACATTTATTCTGAAATATGATAGAATAACGTTATATTAGTATAAAGATTTTGTATATCTGCTGTTTCAGGGTATAGTTATCTAACACCGAAAGGTGATTAGTATAGATGCATATGGGTTACCATTTGCAACCTCTGGACAAGGGAGGGAAAATTAGTGGCAGAAGTTCGTGTAGGCAAGAATGAGTCTCTGGACACAGCTCTTAAGAGATTTAAGAGATCATGTGCAAAGGACGGCGTTATTGCTGAGGTTCGTAAGAGAGAACACTACGAGAAGCCTTCAGTTAAGCGTAAGAAGAAGTCTGAGGCAGCTCGTAAGCGTAAGTATTGATCTTGCGAAAATGATTTATGTTGATAAAAGCGGGCTGCGGCTCGCTTTTTCATTTGTATTTTTTTATGGAGCTGAACGATTTGGGATTCAAAGAAAAACTGACAAAGACTGAGCCTGACTTCGCTTTCAGGAGAACTATCGACATCACTCCCGAATTCCTGAATAAACACGGTATCAAGGGACTTATTCTGGATGTTGACAATACGCTCACAACACATGATAACCCCGTTCCTGCCGAAGGGATAAGGGAATGGCTCGACAATATGAAAAACAACGGCATCAAGCTGATAATCGTGTCAAACAACCATCCCGACCGTGTCAGACCTTTTGCCGAGCCGCTTGGACTTGATTTTGTATGCGACAGTGGAAAACCGCTGAAAAAAGGCTATATTCAGGCAATGACCAAAATGGGACTTACAAATAAAGAGACAGCCGCAGTGGGCGACCAGCTTTTCACAGATATATGGGGAGCTGTTTTCGCAGGAGTTACTGCGATCTACGTCAAGCCAATGGAGCTTGAGGGCAAACATAAGCGCTTCATCCGCTTCAAAAGAGTGATGGAGAAGCCGTTTCTGCCAAAAAGATTTATAAAGCCGTGAATTCGGCTTGAAAGGAAGAAAATATGATAAAGAAAATTCTCGTTATCCACGGCCCCAACCTCAACCTTTTAGGTGAGCGTGAGCCCGGAATTTATGGCGATGCTTCCATAGAAGTACTTAATAACAACATTATCGACAGAGCAAAGGAACAGGGACTTAGCTGTGAAATATTCCAGTCAAACCATGAGGGCGCTATCATTGACAAGCTCCATGCGGCAAGAACTGAATTCGACGGTGTTATCATCAATGCAGGTGCGTACACTCATTACAGCTATGCTATCAGGGATGCGATTGCTGCAATAAAGATACCTGTTATTGAAGTTCATATCAGCAATGTTTTTGCACGTGACCAGTTCCGTTCAAATTCTGTTATCGCACCTGTCTGCAAGGGAAGTATCAGCGGTTTCGGATTCGGTAGCTATTATCTTGCTGTTCAGGCTCTTGCTGAGCTTTGAGAGGTGTACTCATGAACAGATTTGACAAATTATTTGAACGCTTTAAATCAGCAGACTGCGCTCTGATAACGTCAGACATCAACAGGCGTTATTTCACAGGTATGAAGTCATCGGCCGGCATTGTTCTGGCATTTCCTCAGAAAGCCTATCTGCTCATTGATTTCCGTTACATCGAAAAGGCAAGGGCAACTGTTACCAATGCGGAAGTTATCGAGCTTAAACGGCTTTTCCCTCAGATCTCCGAGCTTCTCACAAAGCATGAAGCAACGAGCATGGCGATTGAATCAGAGACAATGACTGTCAAGGAACTGAATACCTATCGTCACTATTTCAAGGATATGAAAATTGTTTCCGATGATTCACTCAGCAACGATATTTCGGCTCTGCGAATGATAAAAGACGAGGAGGAGCTTGAATGTATCAAGATGGCTCAGCGCATTGCCGAGATGTCTCTGGAGGAGCTTCTCCCATTCATAAAAGTCGGCAGAACCGAGCGTGAGATAGCGCTGGAACTGAACAGACTCATGTTCAAGAATGGTGCGGAGGATCTTTCTTTCGAGACGATCGTGCTTGCAGGTGCTAATACATCCATGCCACATGGTGTTCCATCGGATAAGAAAGTCGAGGACGGCGAGTTTGTGCTGATGGACTTTGGTGCAGTCTATAACGGCTATCACAGCGATATGACACGTACCATCTGCGTCGGAAAGCCAAGCGAAGAAATGGAAAGGGTCTATAACATCGTGCTGAAGGCTCAGGAAGCAGGTATTGAAGCCGCAAGAGCAGGCATAGTCGGAAGTGCGCTGGATAAGATCTCCCGTGACATAATCGAAGTCGCAGGATACGGTGAGTGCTTTGGTCATTCACTTGGTCACGGAGTTGGTCTGGAGATCCACGAAAAGCCCAATGCATCGCCTAATTACAAACTGCCGCTGAACTGTGGCTCGGTCGTTACAGTTGAGCCGGGTATCTACATTGAAGGTAAGTTTGGTGTGAGAATTGAAGATTTTGTCATTTTAACTGAAAATGGCTGCGAAAATCTGACGAAATGTGCAAAAAATCTCATAAGTTTAGATTAATATTGCTTTAGGTATTGCAATAAAACGGAAAATATGGTATAATAATTCATACTATAAATTGAAAAAATACGGAGGTATTATAATGATTTCAGCAGGAGATTTCAGAAACGGCGTTACTTTTGAGCTTGACGGACAGGTAGTTCAGGTTATTGAATTCCAGCACGTTAAGCCTGGAAAGGGTGCCGCTTTTGTAAGAACTAAATACAAGAATGTAATTACAGGTTCAGTTGTTGAAACTTCTTTCAACCCAACAGCTAAGTTCCCGACAGCTTTCGTTGAGAGAAAGGATATGCAGTACAGCTACAATGATGGCGAGCTTTACTACTTCATGGATCTCGAAACATATGAGCAGGTTCCGATCAGTGCATCAACACTGGGCGATAACTTCAAGTTCGTTAAGGAAGAAATGATCTGTAAGATCCTTTCATACAAGGGCAATGTATTCGGCGTTGAGCCGCCAAACTTCGTTGAGCTGAAGGTTACTCAGACCGATCCCGGCTTCAAGGGCGATACAGCTACAAACGCTACAAAGCCTGCTACACTTGAAACAGGTGCAGAGATCAAGGTTCCACTGTTCATCGACGAAGGCGAGATCATTCAGGTCGATACAAGAACAGGCGAATATATGTCAAGAGCATAATCATAGCATTTAATTAATATTTATATATCGGGAGGAGGAGCTTGTATGAAGCTGACCGAAAAAATGTCATATTTACAGGGACTTCTTGAAGGTCTCGAAATCGATAAGTCCACTAAAGAGGGCAAGGCTCTCGTACAGATGGCTGAAGTAATGTCTGAGATGGTTCTTTACGTTGAGGATTTACAGTCACAGGTGGACGAGCTTACAGAACTTTGCGACATCCTCGATCAGGATCTTGGCGCTGTTGAGGACGACCTCTATGAGGACGAAGATGACCTCGCTTGCGGTGAGTGCAGCGGTGACTGCTCAAACTGCGATGAAGAAGACGGTGACTGGGATGCATACGATTGGGATGACGACAGTGACGAGGACGACGAATTCGACTTCGGCGATGATGATGACGACGATGAGCTTTATGAGATCACCTGTCCAACTTGCGGAGACACGATTCTTCTTGATGAGGGCATGATCGATGAAGGCTCTATGAACTGTCCGAACTGCAATGAGCTTCTTGAATTTGACTACGACGACCTTACAATTGAGGAAGTTGAGGAGCTTAACGAAGAAGCTGAAAAGTCCGAAGACGAAGATAAGTAATCACAAGGCGGTCAGAATGTTCTGACCGCTTTTTATATTAGTTAGTTTACGGCGCTGATTTGATATAAAAATTTTGCTTGACAATTTATTATATATATGTTATAATTACTTCTACAAAAGTATGTGATATTTTAGGAAAATGATAAAATGCAGAAAAGAGGTAAAATGATATGTCAGAAAATTACATTCAGCCGGAGAAGCAGGATATTGATGCAGTTGAGGTGCCGAGCGATGCGGCTTTTTTTGAGGAGATGAATCTTCTTGTGCATCTTGCAAGGGAGTATCCCGATGAAGTTGAATTTGAGCTTAATGTGCCTGCCACGGAAGAAGAAATAGCCGAATTTGAAAAGAGAAACAACATCAGCCTTACGGATGATCTGAAAGCTCTGTATAAGTTCGCAAACGGTTTCTCACTTGAGTGTGCTAATCTTGATATTTCCACACTCGCTCAGATCGAAAGCGACCTTTCAAACGAATACGAATGGGGCGATTCAAAGAATTACGTCCTTATCGGTGAAATGATAGGTGACGGAGAAATTATTTTACTCGACCTTGACACAAAAAAGATAATTACCAACGATCACGGTGATGAAACCGTATTTGATGATATATCTATGCTTCTCAGCGATATAATTTTCACGTTCCTTGAAAATGAAGTTGATGACGAGGAACTGGAGAACTATATTAATGGTTTTGAAGTAACTGAATCATATTCCGAATGATATGAAAAACTCCTTTAAACGTGGCAGCCATATAGCAGTTTATGACTGTCACCATTTAAAGGAGTCTTTTTATTTTTCATATTGTGCAATTATTCTTTCTGCAACTTCCCGCCTCGTCTGGCGGTTGTTCATAGCCTGTTTTGCGATATATCGATGTGCCTGCGGTTCTGTGAATTTCAGGTACTTCATGAGAGCTGATTTTGCTCTGTTGATAAGTCTCATTTCATCGATACGGCTGAGAACTTCGGGAGTTTCCTTTTTCATGCCCATCATTCTTGAACGAGCGTAGGTCACAAGTCTGACCGTTTGGACGAGATTCTCACGGTTCAGAGGACGGCTGACAACGTTGATTCCGTGGTCGGAAACGCTGTAAGCGATCTCCTCGGAGATATCGTTGCCGCAGATGAGGATAATGCCTGCCGCCGTATTTTCGGCGATCATTTCAGCAAGCTCCTGTCCGAATTCATCGGGAAGCGGAGTGTTTATGACAACGATATCAGGCTCAGTTTCGCCTGATATAAGTCTTCTCGCCTCATTTCCGCTGGCGGCGGATGCTATTCTGCCGAATCCCTCACCAGCGAGTACAGATTCAGTTTTTTGCGTAATATCGGGATTTGAAGATACAATAACTGCTCTTTCCATTGTTTACCTCAGATGTATTTGAAATATGAGCGATACTCGAATTCGTCCTTATCGTCAGCGGCATTGTAGCGGCTGACCTGACGGTCGGTCTGCTCGAAAATGTCAGCGCATATCTCAGCAGAAAGATTACGCTTGACGAAATCGCTGTTTCTGGCGATATTAACGGCTTCTTCGAGAGTTTCGGGGAGAAGCTGGAGATCATTTCCCGAACCGTCCTTCATAGTGCTGTCAAGGAGTGTGCAGTCATCGGAATTGATACCCTCGATACCTGCGGCAAGGATCAGCTTGAAAGCCGCATATGGGTTACAGCAGGCATCTGCCGACCGAAGCTCTATCCTCGGAGTGATGCCGACAGCCTTTGGGATACGGATAAGCTGAGAGCGGTTCTCGCATGACCAGTCAACGTATTTCGGAGCATATCCCATACCGAAGCGCTTGTATGAATTTGTTGTGCAGTTGAGGAAAGCGGTAATTTCACGGATACGTGTGAGAATTCCTGAAATAAAGCATTTTCCCTCATGTGACATCTCAGTCAGGTCAGAGCCGAAAATATTCTCTCCACGCTTTTTTATGCTGATCGAAATGCACAGCGCACTGCCATGTTCATTGGCGAGTGGCTTTGGCATGAATGAAGCAAAAAGTCCCGACTGTGCCGCTATGGATTTTACAACGGTCTTGTAGTGGACCATGTTGTCAGCGGCAGTCACAGGCTCATTTTCACGGAACTCTATCTCATTCTGGGCAGGGCCGTGTTTATGACATGAGCTTTTGGGGTTCATGCCCATTTCTTCCAGAGAGAGACAAATCTCACGCCTTGCGTTCTCACATCTGTCAAGGGGGGCAACATCGAGATATCCGCCGTTATCGTGGGGGATAAGGGTAGGCTGTCCCTTTTCGTCCAGCTCAAAGAGGTAGAATTCGCATTTTGTGCCCATTTCGCAGGTGTAACCGTCAAGGCGGAGCTGATTGATGTAGTTAGTCAGGTCGGTACGTGTATCGCCCACATAGTCGCTTCCGTCCATATTTTTCAGTGAACAGAAGAAGCGGACAACTCGTCCCGATTTCGGTCTCCACGGAAGCACCGAAAGTGTGGATATATCGGGCACAAGCAGAAGATCGGATGTACCGCCTGCAATTGTTGAGGAATCGAACGGGATGCCGTACTCAAATGCTCTCGGCAGTTCGTTTGGCATAATGGCAACATTTTTGAGATTGCCGAACATATCACAGAACGTGAGCCTTATGAATTTTACGTCATTTTCCTCTATGAAGTTAAGTATTTCCTTTGGAGAAAAACTCATTGAAATACCTCCTGTTTTTTAGCCGTTAGCCTTTAGCTGTCAGCCGTTAGTTGGCGGATATTCATCCGCCTATAAACACGCTTTGCTTGCAGACTTGCTTACTTTTGCAAGTAAGCTGAACTCACTCAGCTTTTTTATTATCAATTATATATTTCATATTGTGGTACTTTGATACCACATCTTCAAATCCGACAGATCTATACAAGCTGTATCCGTCTTCGGTGGATTTAAGTTCAACGAAATCAAGACACATTTTTTCCGCTTCGGCAAGCATCATTTTCATAAGTCTGACTGCTATGCCTTTTCTTCTGTACTGCGGTCGGGTATATACATTCATAACAGTTCCCGTTTTGCCATTAATAAAAGACGGATTTGAAGGCTTCTCCGAAACATATAAAAAGCAGCAGCCTGCAATTATATCATCATCTCTGCAAATAAAAGCAAAAAGGTCATTATTGAGATGGGAATTGAAATAGGGCGGAAGATTGCGGGATATCAACGATAATTTATCCTGCGGTATTTCGCCGTAATCCTCCAGTAAGTATTCTGTTCTCAGTTCAACAAGTGAGTTTATATCATTTGCAGTTGCTTTTTCAAACAGCATATATACCTCTTTAAACGGGCGGATGATATCCGCCCCTACAAAGTTCCAATTGACCATACATTCCGCATAAACAAGCCGTCGAGCGACCTGAAACTCATCGCTTTAACAATAGTAAGCGAGCGTAGCAAGCGAATCGTGATTGCGCCGCCGCTCGCTCAGCGGCTTATACATTGAAACGGAACAGAACGATATCTCCGTCCTTCATAACGTATTCCTTGCCCTCAAGACGAACAAGTCCCTTTTCCTTTGCAGCAGCCATTGAGCCGCAGGCCATAAGGTCATCGTAGGAAATAACCTCTGCACGGATGAAGCCTTTCTCGAAGTCGGTGTGGATCTTACCTGCCGCCTGCGGAGCCTTTGTGCCGTCGGTGATAGTCCATGCACGTACCTCCTGCTTGCCTGCTGTCAGGTATGAGATAAGTCCGAGAAGTGAGTAGCCCTCCTTGATGATACGGTTAAGGCCTGATACTTCCAGTCCAAGCTCAGCGAGGAATTCCTTCTTGTCCTCATCAGCCATGTCGGATATCTCAGCTTCTATCTGAGCGCAGATAGGCAGTACAGCGGAATGTTCCTCTGCGGCAAGTCCGCATACAGCCTTGTAATTCTCATTTGTGTCGATGTTGTTGATAAAGTCGTCCTCGCTGAGATTAGCCGCATAAATAACAGGCTTAGCTGACAGCAGGGGAGTTGACTTGATAATTTCACGCTCCTCCTCGGTGAAATCGAATCCACGGGCTGACTTGCCGTTTTCGAGGTGAGTTTTAAGTCTTTCGAGGAAGTCTATTTCAGCCAGATATTTCTTGTCGCCTTTAGCGGCTTTCTTTGCACGGTCGATACGTCTGTCGATCATTTCGATATCCGAGAATATGAGTTCGAGGTTGATAGTCTCGATATCACGGAGCGGATTGATACTGCCGTCAACGTGAATGATGTTAGGGTCTTCAAAGCAGCGTACAACGTGAACGATAGCATCGACCTCACGGATATCTGCGAGGAACTTGTTACCAAGGCCTTCACCCTTTGAAGCGCCTTTTACAAGACCTGCGATGTCCACGAATTCGAGAGTAGCGGGAGTAAACTTGTCAGGCTCGTACATTTCAGCCAGCTTGTCCAGTCTCTCATCGGGAACTGAAACGATACCCACGTTCTTCTCAATTGTGCAGAACGGATAGTTTGCTGATTCCGCACCTGCATTTGTGAGAGCGTTGAAAAGTGTGCTTTTGCCTACATTAGGCAGACCTACCATACCGAGTTTCATATTTATTCTTACCTTTCTGTATTACATTGTTTTCCCCGTCGGGGTGGACGGGGAAAGAAATATTAAGCATAGATTATGGCATATTATGCCGTTTTTACACCATCAATGAGCCACAGGCTGATTATTGATAAGGGAATTGATAGTGGAATTCTGAATTTGCAGATCACCGCCCGAAGTGCCGATATCCGTCGGGTTTCCTGCGAAAACACGCATATTTACGGAAGAATCGATAACAGAGACATTTCCCGTACCCTGAGCGTCACCGATACCTGTCATTTCGTCGCCCTCGGAGTCGATATGAATTTCAGCATCCTTGACCTTTGTATTGACACTGCCTTTGATAGCGCCGATGCAGGTGTGACGGCCTGAGCGCATTTTCAGGCTGACTTTGCCTTTTTTGATGTAAACGCTTCCCTCGCCGTCCTCCAGAACACCGATTCCAACGGAATTAGCGCCTGTGCATGAAACGGAAATATCAGCGGAGGAAGTGATAGTAGCGATACCCTTACAGCTTCCGACACCTGTGACACTGATACCTGAGAGTGTTATCTCGATCGACGCATTATCGGAGATATTGACGATTGCGTCGCCGTTGAAACTGCCGGTGCCGAGACCATTGTGGCAGTAAGCGGACAGCTTCAGCTTGCCTGAGAGAATATTTATCTCGGATTCATCGTCATTGAAACCGCCGCCGATGCAGACGGAGTCAACGCTGTTGGAGATTATTTCCAGATTACCGCTTCCGCCAAGAGTGATATCACCGTAGCCGTGGTCATAGTCATTGCCGATCCCGATACCCTCGGAAGCGTAGCAGTCAATGGTGAGATTGCCCTTTCCGCCAAGCTCGAATTGTGCGCCGTTAGGCACAAGGATACCTGCATAGCTGAGTTTGTTGTTTTTGACCACATTCAGCACAAGACGAGCGTATTCGCCCACACATATAGCAGGCTTGCTGTTGCCGCTGACCATGTTTACATTTTTCAGAGTCAGTTCACAGCTATGGTTATCGACCACAGTGATGTTCATTTTGATCGGCTTGTCAGGATCGCCGATAATAGTCAGCTTGCTTTGATAGATGTGGATATCGGTATATTTTTCAAGAGCGAGTTTGAGAAGATCGAGTTCGGAGTCATTCTGAGCGGCATAGATCTTTTTTACACCGTCGGGACGAGTTTCAAGATTGGTCTTGATTATCTCATCCTTGATCTCTTTGGAAATACTGTTGAGGAAAAGCGGCTTCGGCTTTGAAGTATAATATCCCTGAATCAGGTCCACACCGAGTCTGATAACGGTTTTCAGTTCCTGAACAGTTTCTACGCCCTCAGCCAATGCCTTAAGCTGATTTTCGTGACAGAACTCAATTACTGAAGTAACAAGCTGTTGTTTTTTCAGATCGTTCTGGATATCGGTAATGAGCGAACGGTCTATCTTGATGTAATCCGGAGCGTAGTTAAGCAGATTAGAGCTGTTTGAGTAGCCTGTGCCGTAGTCGTCGATAGCCAGTTTTGAGCGGATGAACGTACAGCGCTTTTTGAGTGTTTCAATACCCTGAGCGGTAGCGGAGCTTTCCTCGACTATCTCAATGACAGTCTTTTCAAGCAGTTCGCCGTAAGTCAGATACAGTTCATTGAAGTCATCATCAGTGAGCAGAGAGCCTGCAAGACAGTTGATGAACAGCTTTTTATTCTCGAAAACCTGCTGATTATCGCTGAGCATTTTCATGATATTGAAGAAAGTCAGCTTTTCGATAGCATACAGATTATTCTGACTTTCGGCAATTTTCAGAATTTGCGTAGGAGTCATTTTGATATCGCCCGAAGTACGCATCAGCGCCTCATAAGCAACTATTTCGCCTGTATGTGTCTCAACAATGGGCTGGAAATAGTAGGTGAGGAGGTTTTCCTGAACGATACGTGAGAAAATGAGCGCATCCTTATAAGAGTCCTTGTCACGGATATAGTTTTCTTCGGAGAACCAGTTGATAACGCTTCTTCTGTCGGTACGTGCCTCATAGAGAGCGAATTCGGAATAATTCACCAGCATATTGAAGTCGGAGGCTTCCTCAGGATAGGAAGCACAGCCGATGGACAGGAAAAGTCTGCTTTTGTCTGAAATGTCTATTATCTCGCCGAAATCGTCGGTGAGGATACATTTCTGAACAGCTTCGTCCATGCTGTTGAGAGTATTATAAATGCTCATTTTGTCGCAGTCCTTGAAGAAAGCAACTATTTCATAATTGGACTTGGAGCCGATAATGATATTATTTGAAGAAAAACTTTTAAGCACCTCGGCAACAGAAGTGATACAACTGTTGGTATTGTCAACGGTGAGATAAGAACCCAGTTTGTCGATACCGTTGATATAGATAGTAGCGAGACATCCATGCTGAGTATCGGGAAGAATACTCTTTATCTTCTGCGAGAAAGACGGATAGGATGGCAGACGGGTAACAGGGTCATATTCCACGAATGAGTGGTGTTCATAGAGGTCAGACATCTGTCTGGTGAAATCCTGAACGAAGCCCAGCCATTCGTCACTGCTCTCAAAGATGTTCATTTTTATGTATCGTGCGGTATTTTTGTCATTAAAGCAATAGATGTGTTTCTGACCCTCCACGGGGCTTTTCGAGATCCTTTCAAGGAGGTCGAAGAACTCAAATTCGTTGAGCTTTTCGCTTGAACATCCCAGCATACGACATGAAGCCGAGTCGAAATAAGCGGCTTTTTCTTTGGCGATATAGGTAAAAGCGCCGATGTTTCCGACAAATTGCTGAAAGACTTTCCAGTCATGGCTAAGCTCAGGAGGATTGGTTGAAAAATCGAAAATACTCATATTCCCTCCATATTCCGCATATTGGATAATAAGCTGAGCGGAGCTGTATTTACGGTATACAGCGAACCGTGATTCACGAGTTTATACACAATATTATTATACTACATCAGTGCAGAAAAGTCAATCTTTAGATAAGAAAGGAGCAGGGCAACAGCATTTGCTTTTAAAAAATATAAAAAAGCGCCGCAGGCGCACGTTCTGGGGTCAAGGGGGA
>JAEDMD010000208.1 GCA_016303195.1 Oscillospiraceae bacterium
ACCATAAATTGGGAAAGGAGAGTATGATTTAGGCTTAACTATATCATACAAGTAATGATATGAGAAATGTAAGACCTGTAAAAGTCGGGGACTGTGTCCTTGACGGCAAACATATATACATACAGTCCATGCTCAATGCACGTTCCGACGATATCGAAGGAAGCGTGAAGCAGGCTGTTGAACTGGAAAAGGCAGGCTGTGAGATAATCCGTGCCGCTATCCCGAACAAGGAGGCTGTAAAGCTCATCCCTGCAATTAAAGAAGCCGTGAACATCCCTCTTGTTGCGGATATCCATTTTGACTACAAGCTGGCGCTGGAATCTGCGGCGGCAGGCGTGGACAAGATACGCATAAATCCCGGAAATATCGGCGGTATGGACAGAGTAAAGGCTGTTGTTGATGCCTGTCGTGAGAGAAATATCCCCATCCGTATCGGTGTTAATTCGGGTTCTCTCGAAAAGGAGATACTGGCAAAATACGGCTCACCGACTCCCGAAGCGCTGGTGGAGAGCGCAATGACCCATGCGGCTATGCTGGAACATTTCGACTTCAACGATATAGTAATTTCCATCAAGTCCTCGGACGTAAACAGGATGATAGCTTCATACCGCCTCGCCGCTGAAAAATGTTCCTATCCGCTCCATCTTGGAGTTACCGAAGCGGGTACGGAGAGAATGGGACTTATAAAGTCATCCATCGGTATCGGTTCACTTCTCTGCGACGGGATAGGCGAGACTATAAGAGTTTCACTGACCGATGACCCGATACGTGAGATAGCCGCCGCTAAGGATATTTTAAAGAGCATCGGCAAGCGTGGGGGAGTAAAGATAGTTTCATGCCCTACCTGCGGAAGAACACGTATCGACCTTGTGAAAGCCGCAAAGATGGTCGAGGAAGCCGTAAAGGATATGGACAAGGACATCACCGTTGCTGTTATGGGATGTATCGTAAACGGCCCCGGTGAAGCCCGTGAAGCAGATGTGGGTATCGCAGGCGGCGACGGCTGTGCTGTTATCTTCAAAAAGGACGGCACACAGCGTAAAATTGCCGAAGCTGACATTGTTCCCGAACTGCTGAAAGAAATAGAGCTTCTTTGAGTGATCAGTGAGTGGTAAGCAGAAAGCAGAAAGTAGAAAGCAGAAAGCAGAAAGTAGAAAGCAGAAAGCAGAAAGTAGAAAGCAGAAAGTAGAAAGTAGAAAGTAGGGGCTGCCTTTGGCAGTCCGCAAACGAACATTATAATTCTCTGTTTAATTATTTTTCATTGTTTACTGAGGACACCACAAGGGCATCTATACATACTGATATCTGCTTGTTGTAAACTAAGCACTTATAACTGATAACTTAAATTGAAAGGGCGTTTTAAATGCAGATAAAACTGTCTGAATTTCTGAAAGAATACAATGCGGAGATACCCGAAAGCATCCGTGACGGTGAGATATACAGGCTCACTTATTCGGAAAAGCTGGATAATATAACTTTCTATGCCAACTATAACAGGCTTGTTCCAAGTGACGATATCTTCGCATTTGAAAAAGCTGCCGAGGCGGCTCTGCGTGTGGATATCATCCGTCTTGCCTGCCGCTATCCGTCGGAGATATTCGGCATGGACTGCTACGGCGAGCTTATAAAGCTGATAAAGCGTGATATTTCTGTTAACGGATTTCTCGACGATGCGGAAGTCACTCTTTCCGACGGCAGACTGAATATCAGGATAGTTCACGGTGGACGGGAGATACTTGACCGCTACGATTTCTGCGGCAGGTTCGCAAGGATGATATACAATCAGTTCGGCACACGCATTGCAGTCACTCTCGATGGCGATGCGGCAGTTTCCGCCGATGAGTACGATCATATGATCGAGCAGATGGAAGCGGAAATGCCTGATTACAGCGCACAGCTCGTTCCGCAGAAATCCGAGGAGGAAATACAGCGTGAGCAGATACAGTCCTCGATACCGACTCAGGCACTCGATATCACTGCTCTCAACAAGGATTTCGATGCACAGTCAGCCGAGATAATCAAGGGCAGGGCGATACGTGAAACACCCGTGAATATCTGCGATGCCCTCCAGAGGCTCGGCGAAAAGCTGACAGTAGTGGGCGATGTTTTCGCATCCGAGATAAAGGAACTGCGAAATGAGAAATGTGTAGCTACATTTGATATCACCGATTACAGCGGTTCGCTTATGATAAAGATATTCGGCACTGTCAAGGAGATAGAGGATATGAAGCTGTCCTCCGTCAAGAACGGCGCAACTCTCCTTGTTTCGGGAAAGATAGACTATGACCAGTATGCACGTGATATCGTCATTTCCGCAAATTCTCTCATCAAGGTGAAGCGTATCCCGAAGATGGACAATTATCCCGAAAAGCGTGTTGAACTGCACTGCCATACGAATATGTCCGCTATGGATGCAGTTACCGACCCTGTTACCCTCATCAACCGTGCCGCAAGCTGGGGACATCAGGCAATGGCGATAACCGACCACGGCAATGTTCAGGCATTCCCTGACTGTATGTACAATATGCCCAAGGACTTCAAGGTCATTTACGGCATGGAGGCTTACGTGGTCAACGATGTCGAGCGTGACATGGTAATGTACGGCGAGGACGGACGTTCATTCGACGATGAGATAATTATTTTCGACGTTGAGACAACAGGTCTGAATTTCCGTACCGACAGGCTGACTGAGATAGGCGCTGTCAAGCTGAAAAATTTGCAGGTGGTGGACAGCTTCAACACCAAGGTCAACCCCGAAAAGCCCATCCCCGAAAAGATAACCGAGCTTACGGGTATCAGTGACGATGATGTAAAGGATGCTCCCCACGAAGCCGAGGCTTTGCGGATGTTCATGGAATTCTGCGGAGATAAGCCTGTTCTTGTGGCGCATAATGCACGTTACGATACCAACATGATAAATCAGGTATGCAAGAGGCAGAATATTGATTTCGATTATACATGGATAGACACTCTTGTAATGTGTCAGTCCATGCTTCCCGAAATGGGCAGGCATAAGCTGAATCTTGTGGCGAAACAGCTTAAACTTGGAAAATTCGACCATCATCGTGCATCTGACGATGCGCTTATGCTTGCGAAGATATACATTGAACTTGCAGGCAGACTGAAAAATGACCGTGGATTCAAAGCGCTGAACGAACTGAACAAACTGGTTGACGAGATAGAAACGAAAAAGCTGAAAAGCTACCATCACATCATTCTCGTCCGCAATCAGGAGGGACTGAAAAATCTTTACAGGCTTGTCTCGCTCAGCAACCTTGAATACTTCTATAAGAAACCGCTTATCCCGAAGTCGGTCCTTGAAAAGCATCGTGAGGGACTTATTTTCGGAAGCGCCTGCGAGGCAGGTGAACTGTTTCAGGCGATACTCGATATCCGTGACGAGGAATATATCGAGCAGATAGCAAAATTCTACGATTATCTGGAGATACAGCCAATAGCCAACAACGAATTCATGGTTCGTGACGGAAAGGCGGAAAATGACGAGGAACTGATGCAGTACAACCGTGAGATAGTGGAACTTGGCGAAAAGCTGGATATCCCTGTCTGCGCTACCTGCGACGTTCACTTCATCGACCCGAAGGACGGCATCTACCGTAAGATAATCCTTGCGTCAATGGGCTTCAAGGA
>JAEDMD010000209.1 GCA_016303195.1 Oscillospiraceae bacterium
TGAATCAAGAGTGCGGCAAGAAGATTGCTTGCGGTGAGCGCCTTGAAGATCATAAAACCGAGGGAATTGCCGATGGGCATTCCCCGTTTCGGGGCGGCGTTGATGCTTGTTTCAATCGCTTCGCCCGTTCCTGACAAAGCATTTTCTACACATAAAGTAACTGCACCCTCTACCTCAGAACTTCCGAAGCTGATGATCTGCGCAGTACCGTCTGCACTGACAATGACCGCAAGTTCGGCACTTCCGCCGATGAGCTTTTCGGTGACAGTCTCCTCCGAGACAGATACAGCTTTGATGCCATCTATATTCTCAAGCGCCTGTGATACTGTCTGATTTTCTGAAAGATCTGCCACCGCTACGTTATGTGTTTTGGAATAGGGCAGTAGGAACGACATCAGCAGAAAAATCAGCAAAGGCTGGATCGTGATGAGATAGATAAATTCCTTGTTCCGCTTGAAAATGCAGAATGTATTACGTATCACGTTTATCATACCGCTGCCCCCTTTCCGTGAGTAGGTTTACTTCTCGTTAGTGTGAAAAGAATAAGCATGAAAGCCGACAGTCCTGTCAGCACAAGTACGGTATACAGCGTGTTCTTATCAAGAATATTGTTAGACAGCGCTGTGACAGCTCTGTTCAGATGATACAGAGGACTCAGCTTGATGATGATATTCAGCACAGGCATATTTTCAAGCAGATACAGCGGTGTGACCGAACCGCCGAGATAGCCGCACAGCATGGATACCATGAGGACGGCACTCTGGCACATGGATTTATTTTTGGAGAGCATTCCGATGACTGCGCCGAAAACAGCACTGTACAGCACCAGCATCAGCAGAAGCAGGAAGATCCAGACCGTTTTTCCGCCCCATTCCACACCGAGTACAAGAGACGAAAATACAAAAGCGGAAACGATCTGCACACAGCCGCAGATAACGCCCGTCAGAATCTTACTGAACATCATCACGCCGCTGCCCGTGCGTGAAAGCCTGATCCTTGTGATCGTACCGTAAGCCTTTTCATCGTACACGGAATACCCTACGAGCAGCCCCATGAACAGTATCGAAAACGCAAGCCCCGAAAAGGTATAGTATTTCTTGGCATCGGGCTTGTCAGCTTTGAGCGTGATATGCTGTATATTCTGATTTTCGGTGCTGCTGATACTTCCGGCAGCCATTTGCGTGAACAGACCTCTCACCGTTCTGCCGCCCTCCGGCTCATTGAACTCGGAACGAAAGTAATCAAAACCGCTGTTCGTGACAGTTATCAGTCCATAGGCTTCGCTTGATTCCACCTGTTCCTTCGCCGACTGTATATCTGCGACCTGTTCAAATGTCACACCTGTTGCGGAATTGATCTTTTCGCTAATCAGCGCAAATTTCTCTGACATCTCCGACGAAGCATTATCATTATAATATAACATCTTGCCGTTTTCAAATGTACCGTATTCTGCCTTTACATAATCTCCGAGTGCAAAGCTGAATATGGAGATCAGCAGGATCGGCAGCAGGAACATGAACACAAGGTTGCCCTTGTTCGTGAAAAAAGCCTTTAGTTCCTTTTTCAATATCACTCCGAGCATAGCCACACCTACTTTTTATCACGGAGCGCTTTGCCCGTCAGATCGAGAAATACTTCCTCAAGGCTTGCTTCCTGTTCGGATATACTGCGCACTCGCAGACCGCATTTGTGCGCCGTATTCATCAGCTTTTCGAGAAGTTCGCTGTCCTCCGAGTGCTTTATGACGCATTTCCCTCCGTCAGTTTTGACACCGTGAACACTTACCATACTGACAGCGGCATTCGCAAATCCCGACAGATCCGCATCCTCGCCGAAATCAAGCGTGAGTTCGGTATCATTTCCAAGCTGTCCGATGATATCCGCCTTTGTTCCCGTTGCGATGACTTTTCCGTGGTCAATGATCGTGACCTTGCTGCAAATCTCCTCGACTTCTGGCATATAGTGCGTGGTGTAGAGAATGGTCGCACCTGCTTCGTTAAGCGCCTTGACATTTTCCAGAATGCGGTTTCTTGACTGTGGATCAATGCCGACAGTCGGCTCGCCCATGATGATGAGCTTCGGCGAACGGGCGATACCGCAGGCAAGATTGAGCCTGCGCTTCATACCGCCCGAAAACTCGCCCGATTTCTTATCGGCAACATCCTCAAGCCCGACAAGTTCCAGAGCTTTGTTTACCTTTTGCTTTAGCTCCACACCCTTGAACCCGTACAGCGAACAGAAAAAACGGACATTTTCCTTTGCGGTCAGGTCTGGATATATTGCAAGATCCTGCGGAACATAGCCGATATTTTTACTCCATTTCTTTATCTCTGCACCGTTTTCAAAGACGACCTTGCCCGAATCATAGGGTATCAGCCCAAGCAGACAGCCTATCGTTGTGCTTTTTCCCGCACCGTTTGGACCGAGGATACCGTATATTTCCTGTGCTTCAATGCTGAGGTCAACGCCATCCACTGCTTTTACGTCCTTGAATGCTTTCTGCAATCCTTTGATCTCCAATAACGCCATAAGCGTTCCCTTCCTTTCAAAAAGAATAAATGAATATATAAGACTATATATTCATAATATTATATTAGCATATGCTAACCACTTTGTCAAGTGCTAAATGAATCATTTTGTAGATTTATTCATTGACAAATCCTAAAATTTGGTGTATACTATAAAAAATACACATGAAGGAAAGGTGAGTGAGCCGATATGCCGCAGATATTTGATAAAATGGGGCGTGACAGAGTCCGCATTCAGCTTTTGGAAACCGGATTTGAACTGATAAAACAGTACGGCATGAAAAAGACCTCCGTATCAGAGATCGCAAAGAAAACTGGTATCGCCACAGGAACATTCTACAATTTCTTCCCGTCTAAAGAAGAGTTCATCTATCAGCTCGTGGTTTACAAAAGGCAGTCGGTCAAGGCTGCCTTTGAGGAGCTTACCGCCGAAGGCAAAGCCGACAGGGAGAAATTCAGACAATACCTTTGCAGGATATATTTTGAAGACAACGATGTTTTTCAGTACCTAAGCGACGAGGAGATAGATATCCTCCGTTCACGCTGGAAGGAGGAATACTGGAAAAACGAACAAAATGATGAGCAGACCTCAAAGTGGATACTCGGATGTCTTTCGGGGCTAAAACCGAATGTGAACTGGAAGGTCTTTGCAAATTTCACCAAGTCCATCTCCCTGATACGTCACGGAAAGGAGAAGCTGTATGGGGAGGAATACGAAGCTACCATAGAAATACTTATTGATGCTATCATAGATTATTTGTTTGAATGATAAAAATACTATAAATGGGATATGCTTTACCGCAGTATATAGCGGCAGGCATATCCCTATTTTAGCCTTATTCCAGCACTTCCTTCATTAATTCTATACCGTCCTTGAAGCCTACCTTGTAGGCAGCTCTCATCTCAGCAGCGGCGGTATTGCTCACGCAGTCCAGTATCCTGTGAAACACATTGATCTGTTCTTCGCTCAGCGAATTTTCAGACGATATGCAGAGCTTGTTGAACTCGTCAGAGAACTCGGCAGAGTGGATCTCACCCTGTCTGTAGAAGTAAGAGGTTTCTGCTGTCTGCGAGGGGCTTGCTGATGAACTTGTAGTAAAT
>JAEDMD010000210.1 GCA_016303195.1 Oscillospiraceae bacterium
GTTCATCATGCGTGGTATCAATGTAGCTCATGCATGGTATCAGAGCAATACAGAGCAGACCTTAAAGGCAGCCGCTGCAAAGGGATGCAATACTGTCAGAATAGTATGCGCTGACGGCGGTCAGTGGACAAAGACATCAGCGGCTGAGCTTGAAAAGATCATTGGCTGGTGCAAGGAAAATAAACTCATCTGCGTACTTGAAGCACACGATGCAACAGGAAGCGACAAGGTAGAAGATGTGGTTGCAGCAGCTAAATACTGGGCTGAAAACAAGGACATTCTCAACAAGAACGCTGACTATGTTATCCTCAACATTGCAAACGAATGGGTAGGCACATGGGACAGTGCAACATGGGCAAAGGGCAGTTCAGAGGCTATCAAGGTAGTACGTGATGCAGGCATAAAGAACATGATAATGATAGATTCCGCAGGCTGGGGACAGTACGGCGCATCCATCAAGGAAAAAGGTGCAGAAGTATTCGCATCCGATCCTGACAAGAACACTGTATTCTCGATCCATTTCTACGGCACAGCAGGCAAGAATGCCCAGACTATCAAGGAGAATATTGACGGCGCACTTACAAGCGGCGCACCTGTACTTGCAGGCGAATTCGGTTACACTCACAGTGATGGCGATGTGGATGAGATCGCACTGATGAATTACTGCGAGGAAAAAGGACTTGGTTACCTTGCATGGTCATGGAAGGGCAACGGCGGCGGAGTTGAGTATCTCGACCTTGTAAGCGACTGGGACGGAAACAGCCAGACTGAATGGGGCGACATTTTCTTCGGTGCAATGAAGAATTCAAAGCCTGCTTCAGTATTCGGCGGTTCAACAAATAATACAACCACATCCGCAACAAACACAACAACAACTACAACTACTACTACCACAACATCAACCACATCCTCAGGAGCAGGCAAGGCAGTAACACTTTATGGTGATGCAAACTGTGATGGAATCGTTAATGTAGCAGATGCTGTACTCATCATGCAGTCACTTGCAAATCCTTCTGCATATGGACTTACAGGCTCTGACGCAAACCACATCACAGAGCAGGGCTATGCTAATGCCGACTGTGAGAGTGCAGGAAACGGCGTTACTAATAAGGACGCACTTGCAATTCAGAAGTTAAGACTTGACCTTATCGCTTCACTTCCTGCAATTATCTGAGTCAATATCATTTTATCTGATACCCCATAAAAAACGTCGGTCATGTGCCGACGTTTTTTTCATTTTTACGGAATTCGGTTGGCGTAGTGCCCTCGTATTTCCTGAATTGCTTAGTGAAATGGATGTACGAGGAATAACCGCATTTTTCGGCTATCTGAGTGATGCTCATATCAGTTTCGGAAAGCAGATGCTTGGCCATGTCAAGCCTTAAACGGATAATGTTTTCGATAATGCTTATTCCGAAATGATTCTTGTAGTACTTTTGCAGATAGCTTTTGCTTACATTCAGTTCGGTGCTTATTTCGTCGATATTCCAGTCATACTGCGGAGAAGCCGCCATTCTTTCACGGATAGCACACAGCTTTTCAAAAAGCGGATTGTTCTTGCTTCTTGACTTGTTGCTGACGGTATGACGAATGTTCATCATTGCACTGCGGGCGGCTTCATAAATGTTATGACTTTTTCCGCTTTCACAAAGATAAGAGCCTACAATGAACTGCACATCCTGACCGAAAAGCTCGGCGGTATCATTGTTGCAGAATGCGGAATAAATGTCATCTGCACGTTTGATATCGGCTGTTACGAATGCATAGACACCGTGACTGACATATGCGAGAAATTCGCCTTCTCTCAGCAATCCACGTAAAAAAACAGTGAGCCGCTTCATGGTTATGACGAATTTTTCCAGCGTCATGCCGAGGTAGAATTTTCTCATATCCATTATTTCAATGGTAATGGCAGACGGAGATTCCATTTCGGCGAATTTTTCCTCATATACCGAAAGTACGGGGAGTTCCGTGAAAGGATCGGTACGGTATCCGACTTGTCTTGTATAAATGGAAATACTTCGGAAATGCTCCAGAACATTGACGATCTCGTAAATATAACGTTTGTAGCCCTCACTGAAAGTGCAGATATTCTTGCCGAAAGACAGGACGGTATACCCGAATTCATTATTTATGCTGTTCAGTATATTCACAAAAAGTGCCATCGGTTTTGAGTGCGGCTGAGATAGTTCTGGAATGATCCCGGAAGCGCTGAAATCAACTTTGTCAATTGTGACTTTGCCAGACGAGCGGCGCTTGATGATTCGTTTAACAGTAGAGTCGGCAGTCAGCGAATTATGGCTGTTTTCATGAGTGAATCTGTCAGCAGTCAGGCAAATGGTGAACGTGCTTGACCTGTAAATGTAAAATGCATATTCGCAGGCTTTTTTCAGAGCGGATTCGATGTCGCTCTGCGCAATACATTCCATATAAATGTCACGGTCGAAAAATTCTCTGTCAAAATTGCGGATATGGTCACGGATCCGCTTTTCTTTGTGGTCGGGAGTACGCAGTTTGCAGCATCCGCAGCTGCTTCCGATAACGAGTTCTTCAATGTCATAATTGGCACGTGGAGCGACGCTTCCTGTTATCATTCTGTATAGTCGGCGGACAGAATCAGCACCAAGCTGAAAGTTCGCCCTTTTGTAGCTGGTTATATTCGCTTCTGCGAATTTATATCCGTCCATCGAATCAAATCCCACCACAGCAATATCTTCGGGAACGTTTATACCGCCCATGCTCAGATGTTCGATGAGAGTTTCGGCGGTTATATCATTTCCGCAGGCAACCGCATCGGGGCGAGGGATACGCTTTTCAATGATATCATCAGCGAGAGTGATCGCAGACTGCTTCCAGAAATCGCCGTATCGGTAAAGTGAGCGGTCATATTCAAGCCCATGTTTCTTCATGGAATTGAAATAGCCTCTGAGCCTTTCCTGAGCAGGAACGGAATTTTCAGGCCCTGTCAGGCAGAAAATACGCCTGCATCCATGAACATCGACGAGGTGATCGACAAGTTTTTCATACGGTCTGCTGTCATCGGAGGCGGTATTGTCGAACAGTCGGTGTTCACAGTCATCGACCATCATTACAGGCTTTTTACTGCGGATAAGGAGATTTTCGACAAAACTGCACATTTCATCATTATAGAAAAATCTTATGTCAAAAAGAAATCCGTCAAATCGCTCAGACAGGATCAGCCTGAAAAGATCACGCTCATTGCTCCGATGCTCGTTCCATTCGTGCATATGGCTGTACAGAGCGGAAAGAAAGACTATGTCGCAGTTGCAGGCAAAAGCCTGCTCCATCATTCCTTTTACAACTTCACCTGTACGTTCAAAAAAAATCTCACTGCAAATCGCTCCGAACACAAGTCGCTTTTGCAAAAATGTCACCCTCTAACAAAAATGTATGTACAATTACAACTTATAAAAAACTATATGTCATATTGTATCATAAAAATATGAACATTTCAAGACATATGCATACCAAATCATAAAATAATGCACAAAAATGCAATAAAAATAACACAATAAGTCATTGCAAATCTATGAAAAATATGGTATTATAATTACACTGGATAGTTTAAACAGACTAAAAAAATCGTATACATTTATGCTTGGAC
>JAEDMD010000211.1 GCA_016303195.1 Oscillospiraceae bacterium
GCACACCTCTCAGCAACAGTATTACAGAGCTGCACACCATGATGCGTTACTTGGAGTATGACTTCCTGCGTGACCACGGCTTACAGCACTTTGACAATTGGGTTGCGGTCTTTGGAGACCAGAAAACCGATTGGGAGTTAAAGCCTGCGGGTAATGGTTTCAAGGAGCGCACCCGTATCGCAAATTATACAGGTCTGCCGGAACTTATGAGTATGTTCAAGCAGGTCGCTGACATTCGTACCGCTGATACGCTGAAACTTGATGTGCCTGACTGCGATTATCAGGTAGTTCAGGTCGAAGCTACTCCTTTTCAGCAGGAGCTTGTTCAGGAACTTGCTGACAGAGCTGATGCTATCAATGCAGGAAATGTTGATCCTACGATTGACAATATGCTCAAGATCACTTCGGACGGAAGAAAGCTCGGTCTTGATCCGAGACTGATTGATCCGTCCTTTGAGGACAACCCTGACACCAAACTCAACCGCTGTGTTGAAAATGTTGCCCGTATCCACGCTGAAACGGCTGAGGACAGGCTTACACAGATCATTTTCTGTGATTTGGGCGTTCCTCACAAGGCAGCAGAAGCAGCAGTCGAGGGTGAAGATGCCGACGATGCTAAGGATAAGAAGTCTATCGCAGAGGTTGAATCTCTTGAAGAAGAATGCGACTTCTGCGTGTATGACGATATTCGTGATAAGCTGATCGCTAAGGGTATCCCTGCGGAGGAGATTGCATATATCCACGATGCTAAGACGGAACAGCAGAAATCTGACCTCTTTGATAAAGTCCGCAGCGGAGAGATCCGTGTTCTGCTCGGTTCTGCTATTGTTTCAAGCAACGAACAACACACGGATTAAAAATAGGCGGTTATACGCCAAATACAATATTTACTTCCTCGCTGTTATGCGAGATATAGATCACTTCGATGATCTGTTCTGCCAGATCGTGTTTTTCCTGCACCGTGAGTGTATCCCACAGGCTCAACGGCTCAGAAAGCGGATTGCTTTCGATCTCCCTCTGCTTACGCTCCTTGTTGTGCAGACGGCGATCCAAATCGGTCTTTTTAGCGTGAAGCTCCTTGATGCGCTGCTGAATATAGGCAAACACAACATCGTCAGCCTTAGCCATTTTATCCATAAGGGAGCGTATCTCGCCGTCGATCTCAATGATCTCAGCCTTGATGCTCTCAGCTTCAGGATCAACAGATTCCTTATCCCGTCTTGCGATCTCAATGGTTTCAAGGCGTTTTTTCATTTCCTCAAAGACCAGATCTTCAAGATCGTCGATTCTGATCGGGTAGCTTCTGCCGACACAGCCCTTGTATGTACCGTAGCCGTTATCAACGAGGTATCTGTAAGTCTTATTCTTGCGCTTGCGGAACTGCCTGTCAACGAGAACACCGTAACCGCACTCCTTACACTTTACCAGACCGACCAGCCAAGAGCTTACCGCAGTACCCTTTGTCGAGAATGTCACATTGCCGTCCTTCTTATACTGCACTCTCAGCCACACATCGGCATCGACAAGCCCCTCATGGTATCCGACCTTGACATACTTGTTGCCGTCACCGTTATCGTGCAGGAACAGACCGTGAATACCGTCAAAAGCATCAATGCCATCGATGATCTCATAGCCCTTCGTCTGAAAATAAGAATAGACATTCTTGTCTGCACGAACATACAGCGGATTAGAGAGGATATTCGACAGCGATGATACATTCAGCTTGCCATTATGTTTCCAGTCATTCTTACCGCCGTAACGGTCAGTACGCATATACTGGATCTCGTCCTCGTGTTCTCTGAAATGCTGAATAATACCACGGAGCGAGGTGTGCGGTTCAGCATACATCGTAAAGGCGAGCTTCAATGCCTCTGCCTGTTCCGAGGGAACAAGCACCGAACCAGTCTTGCCGTTCACAGTCTTACGCTCAGGAGCATATCCGAAACACATCACACCGCCCTGATAGAAACCTGTCTCACGACCTCTTGTGTTGTAGGCATCAGCTACTCTGGCGGCGATCGTCTCACGCTCAAACTCCGCAAAGTTGAGCAGATTGTTTCGCATCATACGCCCTTCCTTAGTCTCCGTATTGAACGGTTCGGAGAGGGAGTAAACCGTAACACCGAGCCTATCCAGTTCCTCAGAAACATTCAGGTAGTCACGGAGATTTCTGCTGAAACGGTCATACTTCTTTACAACGATCCTGCTGATAAGACCGTCACGAGCGTCCTGCATCATAGTCTGAAAAGCCGGACGATGCTCGGTATCTTTTCCTGAGAAGCCATTGTCACAGTAGATCTGATAGGCGCAGTCTGCACCGATGAACCTTAAACAATCCTCCTTCTGTGCTTCGATCGACAGCGAGTTATTGTCTCTATCCGCTACGGAGCGGCGGACATAGATCGCTGTCAGACCTTTTCCAATTCTTGTTTGCTTTGTTGTCATTTGCGACCTCCATTCAAATGGGCGGTCACAGACGAAATTGCTGTATCTATATCATAGCGCATTTCGTCCGTGATTGCAAGCCCTTTATAGAAAAAAGTTTTACGCTGTTTCGTGTTTTGTGAGAATGTCATAGATACGGTTGATCTTTGCCTGCCGAATCACATCGGGGACATTCTCAGGTAAGGTGACAGTCACCTTGATACTCTTTTCTTTTTTGGAGATCATGGTATCTGCCTTCTCTCTATCTACGGCAGAGGTATTCTCTTTCGTTCAACACTATCCTTTCCGACAGCTCGTTCCATTTTCAAACTTCCTGCTGTCTGTATCCATAAAAATCGTCCCGTCGGTTATGGGGAAAATGCCTTTGACCGTTCAGGCATTTTATTCATCATCGCCGTCCTGCTTATCGTAGAACGCAATGTCATCGCTGTCCTCAGACGAGCGACTGCTGTCTGCAAGCTCTGCAATATCCGCATCGCTCAGACCGCTTGTCTGGAGCATCTCCGCCTGCTGATGTTCTCTGCTGAGAATATCGAGCAAGTCCTGCCCCGTGCAGTTGTACTGCTCACAAATCGCCTGATAGCTCAGTCGGGCATTTTCCTCCATGAGCTTCTTACGCTTTTCCGTATCACGCTTGATGTTCTTGGAGAGCTGTTCGATCTTGCGATCATTCTCAGCGATCTTTTCAGAATAGATAGCCATACGATTTTCACCTCTCTTTCTCTACGGAAAATTGTATCAGCACCTCTATGTTAGAGCCGAAGCCCCATTTCTCCTGTTTCATACCAATATTGTACTTGATATTTTCAAAAAAAGCTATTCGCATACCAGACAAACTTTTCTCAACACCGCCCGAAATCGGAGCAACCGAATTTTCAGAAACGTGCAGATATGAGGGGGTTACGATACTCTGAGAGCATAGAAACCCGCAACTGTCATTTTGACGAATACCTGAAATCCGATTTATTGACTTTTCGAGATTTATCCAGTATATTTATCATAGGGACGGCGGCGGAGCGATCCGACACAGAGAAATATAGTCGCTGACGCTCCAATTCCACACATGGAAGTGCGGAAACCAGCAGAGCCGATAGGCTCAAATGAAAAATAGCCCAACAGGGGCTAACACAAATCGCAAGCTCGGCATAGCTGCACTACAAATCACAGATTTGAGTACA
>JAEDMD010000212.1 GCA_016303195.1 Oscillospiraceae bacterium
TAATTAATATTATAAAGGAGAATCGTAATGATATATAACAATATCCTTGAAGCTCTCGGACATACTCCCCTTATCCGACTCCAGAATATGAACAAAAAGGGAAATGCCGATATTCTGGTGAAATTTGAGGGTCTGAACGTCGGAGGCTCTATCAAGACCAGAACCGCTTACAATATGATAAAACACGCCGAAAAGGAAGGCAAGATCAAAGAGGATACCATCATCGTTGAGCCTACCAGCGGAAATCAGGGCATCGGTCTTGCTCTTGTGGGCGCTGTAAAGGGCTACCGTACCATCATTATCATGCCCGACTCCGTCAGCGAGGAGCGCAGAAAGCTGGTCAAGCACTACGGCGCTGAGGTTATCCTTATCCACGATGACGGCGATATCGGAAAGTGTATTCAGGAATGTCTCGACACCGCTCTCAGAATGGCTGAGGAGGATGAAAGAGTTTTCGTGCCTCAGCAGTTCTCTAATATCAACAACGTCAGCGCTCATAAATATCACACCGCTCTGGAAATCCTCGAACAGACTGCCGTTAAAATAGACGGTTTCTGCTCAGGCATCGGCACAGGCGGTACTATCACAGGTATCGGCGAGGCTCTCAAGGCTCAGTATCCCGATATGGTCATCTGGGCTGTTGAGCCTGAAAATGCCGCTATACTTGCAGGCGGAAACATCGGCACTCACCTCCAGATGGGCATTGGCGACGGTATCATCCCCGATATTCTCAATCAGCATATCTATGACGATATTTATATCGTTACCGACGAGGAAGCTATCAACACTGCCCGTGACCTTGCCCGCAAGGAAGGTATCATGTGTGGTATCTCCAGCGGCACGAATGTTGCCGCCGCCCTGAAACTTGCCGAAAAACTGGGCGAAGGCAAAACTGTTGTTACAATCCTGCCCGATACTGCCGAAAGATACTTCTCAACTCCGCTTTTCGACGATTGATAAAAAACACCGCACTTAATGGTGGTACTCATATAGCAGCTTTATATGTAATTATCGAGGGAGAACCCTTTTTCAAAAGGGTTTCCCTCAATATCACGTGTAAAAACTTCTGTAAGAGTATCACTCTTATGTGCGGTGTTTTTCCGTTCTCGTAAGGATTGCTGTGGGCTAATTGATATTCGATGTCATATATTTTTTTGAACTATCTCCCCGTTCACTTTCCATATACTATGCTCAGGAACAACTCCTCTTACACAGCTTGTCGGGTAGATATTTGAATTTCTGCATACGATCGTACCGGGGTTGAGGACGCTGTTGCATCCGACTTCAACATTATCGCCAAGCATTGCGCCTATCTTCTTGATGCCTGTTTCTATCTGTCCATCGGCAGACTTTATGACAACATTGGTTTTGTCCGACTTTACGTTCGATGTGATAGAACCTGCGCCCATGTGCGATTTATAGCCAAGAATACTGTCGCCTACGTAATTGTAGTGCGGTGTCTGGACATTGTTGAAAAGAATTACATTTTTCAGCTCAACAGAATTTCCGACCACGCAGTTCTCGCCGACCAGTGCGCTTCCTCTGATGAAAGCACAGTGTCTTACTTCAGTATTCGCACCGATTATGCATGGAGCGCCGATATAAGCTGTCGGGAACACCTTAGCTGTCTTGTGTATCCAGACATTCTCCGACGGATTGTCATATTCATCGGGACTGAGAGTTTTTCCCAGCTTGATGATGAAATCGCTTATTCCTTTCAGCGCTTCCCACGGATATGTAAAGCCTTCAAGGTATTCCTTTGCGGCTGTTTCGTTCAGGTTGAAAAGTTTCTTGATAGTGATATTATCCATTTTATCCACTCCTGTTTATCTTTAATAATATTATACGTTTTATTATAATCCAATTCCAACAAAATGTCAATAATAATTCGGAATTTTCACCAATTCTGCCTTTTGCCTTTACTTTGCGTTGTTTTTGTGGTAAAATAAAACTGTTGTTTGCAAAAAATAAGAACTTTTCTTCACAAGTATGGCGAGCAGATCTTGTTGATGGCAGGACAGAATTTGCCGAAAAGCCGTCAATATATCTTATGAAGACAAGTTCTCACATTAAAACTGGAAGTGATAGAATAATGGGCAGTAAACTGAAAAAACTGCTGGATGACCCGAAAGTAAGAATATTCCTGCGAAGTCCCGAACTGGCAATGCTTATTCTGGTGTTCGTTTCCATAGCTATTATTATAATATCGACAAAAAAAGCACCTGAAGTCCATGATGATAAACTCGTTCCCACCGTTGCCGAAGTCGAGATGACCACCACGGAGGAAACCTCCTCAACTACCTCGAAACTCACCACAACTACCACCACCGAAGATGTCACAACTACGGAGGAAACTACCGAGGAAACCACAACAGCTTCGGAAACTACCACCGTAACTGAGACAACTGCAACAGTTTCCGAGACTTCCGAGGCTGACACCACTACCGAAAAAGCCAATGAGGAACACCACAGTAATAATAAGAATGACACAGAAAAGGCTGTCGTTCCGTCAAATCCCGACATCGCAAAATACATAAATGCAGGTATATCACCAAACGCTGACTTCTATCAGCAGAGGATAGCCGTTGCAGGCGACTCCATCGCTTACGGCTTCAATGCATACGGATTCGTGCCATATGAGAGAAATCTCGCTCAGGAATCAGTTTCTATGTGGAATCTGGAATACTTCACATTCTGCGGAGGCTTCGGTCTTGTAGATGCGGCGGCTTATGTTGATCCTGAGATACTTTATATGTCGCTGGGCATGAATGACGTAAATATGAACGATTCCGCTTCATTCGCCTCCAAATACAGGGAAGTGATAGAGCAGATACTCGATAAGTGTGCGGATACCACCATCATCGTTGCAGGTATCACTCCTATCGGTTACGAAAGTTCATTCACAAGCAATGAAAGAATAAGAGAATATAATTCTGCACTGTCTAATATGGTAGCAGAGTTGAACGATTCAAGAGTCTGCTATTTTGATGCTTATTCCGTAGTCAGCGACGAATATGGTATGCTCAGATATGACTGCTCAGGCGGTGACGGTATACATCTTCGGACCCACTGTTACAGCGATTTTCTCAATACTCTCTACAATTTCCTCGACGATACCAACATCAGGGAGCATATCAAAAAAATTGAACACTGAGAATTACACACGTTCATTCTCAATTAAAAAGGGCGGAATCATCCGCCCTTTTATTTTATATTATCAGCTATTCTTATCTACCTGATGGAATTTCTTGAGGTTGCCGATCTTTTCGTTGCGCTCGTCGAGAACTTTTTCAACGTCAGACCATTCAAGTCCCTGATTTGCACAAAGCACCATTACATGATAGAGCAGATCGTTGATCTCGTTCATAAGTTCATTGTTATCGCCGTTCTTTGCGGCAATTACTGTCTCGGTAGCTTCCTCGCCGACTTTCTTGCAGATCTTGTCAACGCCTTTGTCAAAAAGATAGCAGGTGTATGAATTCTCAGCGGCAGTGCCGTTTTCATACTGCTTCTTTCTTTCCTTGATGACCTCAAAAATTTCTTCGTAAACTGTCATAATTATTCTTGTATGATATAGTTAAGCCTAAATCATACTCTCCTTTCCCAATTTATGGTA
>JAEDMD010000213.1 GCA_016303195.1 Oscillospiraceae bacterium
ACAGTTTTAGGAAAGTAGTTTGAGGAAGGACCCTTTTTCAAAAGGGTTTTCCTCTATATCACGTGTAAAACCTTCTATGAGAGTACCGCCCTTATGTGCGTCCCTTAGTTTGTTGATAATAAAATGACAAACAGATGAATAAAGCACAATGCACTAATAAGCACCACACAGCGCTGAAAATTTTTCTCTCGTAGGTCTTGACAAATCAGTGCAGATGTAGTATAATGTGTAAAGTGATTTTAGATTACACCCACTCAGAGGTAAACTTATGGCTAAGGAATTAAAGTTCGTTATGCTCCTCGATTGCTATGGTGACCTGCTTACAGAACACCAGCGCAGTGTTATGGAGCTTTATTACTGCGAGGATCTTTCCCTTGCGGAGATCGGCGCTCCTCTGGGTATTACTCGTCAGGCTGTCCGCTCGCTGATAAAGCGTACCGAGGATATTCTTCTCAATTATGAGGAAAAACTGGGTTTCGCAGAAAGGCTGGATAAAATGCGCCAGTGTTTCAGCCACCTCAGTCAGGCTGCCGAGAATATCAAGGATGTGTCTATCAGAAAAACTATTACAGACGAGATAAACCACGGTCTCGGACTTTTATAATATGGAGGCTGCTCATGGCATTTGAAGGACTTTCCGATAAACTTAATAATGTCTTTAAAAAACTCAAATCAAGAGGAAAACTCACGGAAAGTGACGTTAAAGAAGCAATGCGTGAAGTACGCCTTGCACTTCTTGAAGCCGATGTAAGCTATAAGGTAGTAAAGGATTTCGTAAAGAAAGTTACCGAAAGAGCTGTCGGTGAGGAAGTTCTGGCAAGCCTCACTCCTGCACAGCAGGTCATCAAAATAGTTAACGATGAGCTTGTTTCCCTCATGGGCGACAGCAATTCACGCATAAATCTCGCATCAAAACCGCCTACGGTAATAATGATGTGCGGTCTTCAGGGTTCGGGTAAAACTACCCATGCCGCTAAGCTGGCTAAGCTCCTGAAAAAAGAAGGCCACCGTCCACTGCTCGCTGCCTGCGACGTTTATCGTCCTGCGGCTATCAACCAGTTACAGGTAGTCGGTCAGAAAGCCGATGTAAAGGTTTTCGAGATGGGTCAGATAGATCCTGTTATCATTGCTAAACAGGCTCTCGCCCATGCTAAGGATTACGGTCATGATATCCTCATTATAGATACCGCAGGCCGTCTCCACATCGACGAAGCCCTCATGGAGGAGCTTGTTAAAATAAAAGAAGAAACTCAGCCAACCGAAATCATGCTCGTAGTTGACGCTATGACAGGTCAGGATGCTGTAAATGTTGCCAAGGCTTTCGACGATGCTGTCGGCATCACAAGCGTTCTCATGTCAAAGCTCGATTCCGATACCCGTGGCGGTGCGGCACTTTCCGTCCTCGCTGTTACAGGTAAGCCTATCAAGTATGTTGGTATGGGCGAAAAACTGGACGATTTCGAGCAGTTCCATCCTGAGCGTATGGCTTCACGTATCCTCGGTATGGGCGATGTGCTTACTCTCATAGAAAAGGCTGAAAATGTTATTTCCCAGAAGGACGCTGAAAAGCTCACTCAGAAGTTCAAGGAGAACAAGTTCGACATGGACGACCTCCTCGACCAGATGAAGCAGATACGCAAAATGGGAAGCATGAAATCCATCATCGGTATGCTCCCCGGTGTAGGCGACAAACTGAAGGATGTTGACGTTGACGAAAGCCAGCTTGGAAGAATAGAAGCTATCATCACTTCTATGACCAAGGCTGAACGTGCTAAGCCTTCCATTATAAATCCATCACGCAAAAAACGTATTGCCGCAGGTTCGGGTACAAGAGTCGAGGATGTTAACCGCCTCCTCAAGCAGTTCGACCAGATGCAGCAGGTAATGAAGAAGTTCACAGGCAAAAACAGCAAGATGTCACTGCGTAAGGCAAGAAAACAGCTTGCAGGCATGAATTTCGATAAACTCACAGGAAAGGGCGGAGGAAATCTGCCTTTCTAAGAGGTGTATGTTTTATGACAGATCTGTACACAAACCTTGATATGTTCATGCGTATCAAAAAGAAACACGGCAAACAGTACCAGTATCAGACTCCCGTAGGCTGGCTCATGCTGGCGGCGGCTCTCCTTATTGTGTTCCTTTCACAGAAAATAACACAATCACTGGGGAATAATTCCAAAAAAGTCGTTCAGGGAATAATGCTCGCCATCGGAGTGATACTCCTTATCGCCTCTGTTGAGGTAGATAAGTCACTGGCAAAATAACAACGATCTCAATGCGGTCTCCCGCCGCTTTGATATACAAATTATCCTATTTACGGAGGTGAATACAATGGCAGTAAAGATCAGACTCAGAAGAATGGGCGCTAAGAAAGCACCTTTCTATCGTGTAGTTGTTGCTGATTCAAGATACCCAAGAGACGGTCGTTTCGTTGAGGAGATCGGTTACTACGATCCTACAAAGGAGCCTTCAGTAGTAAAGATCGATGCAGACAAGGCTAAGGATTGGATTTCAAAGGGTGCTCAGCCCACAGACACAGTTAAGGAGCTTCTCAAGAAGGAAGGAGTTCTTTGATAACCGCTTTTTGACGGAGGAGAGGCAAGGGGTCAAGCTCAGTCTCTGCCTCTGTTTCAAGAGCTAACGGAGGACTATGATGAAAGATTTACTTTATGCTATCGCAGCAGGCCTTGTTGAAGACAAGACTGCTATTAATATAACTGAAGACGAGCCCGATGCAGAGGGCGTTATAGTATTCCACCTTAACGTTGCTCCCGACGATATGGGCAGAGTTATCGGCAAGCAGGGCAGGATCGCAAAGGCGCTCCGTACTATCATGCGTGCCGGTGCTGCAAAGAAAGACCTTAAAGTCTCAGTAACTATTGAATAATTTTCATGCAAGGCTGCACAGGTTGCGGTCTTGTTTTTATAGGCAATACCGTACAAAGCCGTCAGGCGGGCTTTGTGCGGTGTTGTCTAAATGAAAGGAAATGCTATGCTGAAAAAAATATTAAGCGGCAAGGCCTGTGCCGAATGTCGGCTCTGCTGTATTTTCGACAGATACGATGCATGGGAAACTCCCGTATTTACCGCTGAGATACGTGACCGTATCAAACAGGCAAAGCCCTATGCGGAATTCGTCACAAAGGACGGCGGATATATTTTCCGTGTGGGCGAGCTGAAAGGCGACGAGCTTTTCTCATGCCCTGCACTTACCGAAAATGGCTGTATGCTGGGCGATGACAAGCCCTTCGACTGCCGTATATGGCCGTACCGCATAATGGAAGTCGGAGGCAGACGAGCAATAACATTTGCGTCGATATGCGAGGAGCTGTATCATCGCCCCCTCTCCGAACTTGTGGGACTTCTCAAAGAGGGACTGGCGGATACTATATTTGCTTATGCAGACGAGCATCCTGAGATAGTCAAGCCGTATTATGAGGGATATCCTGTGCTGATGTTTGAGAGAAAACCGCTGTTTTAAAATAAAATAAAATAAAAAAAATAAAAAAAGCGGCGAAGCCGCACACTGGGTTTCCAAAGGGATCACATCCCTTTGGCAGGTGGGGGTAAGGGGGAGGGCAGAGCCCTCCCTGAAAAGTAGAACAG
>JAEDMD010000214.1 GCA_016303195.1 Oscillospiraceae bacterium
GTGTAAAACCTTCTATGAGAGTACCGCCCTTATCTCCGCCCCCTTGAAATATATTTTGTATCGGTCACTCTCTGTTTTTCAGCACTTCCGCAGGAGTAATTTTGTTTATTTTTCTGACCAGAATCGCACTCGCTCCAATGCAGATAAGCAGGAGCAGAACGTAGATGCCGAGGTACACAAACCACGGGAAATCCAGCTTTATACAGCAAGCCACATTCGCCACGAACAGAACATATATCTTGTCCATTATCAGCTTCGCCAGCGGTATAACGATTATTCCGCCGACTGCAACCACCGCTGTATCACCGTTCAGGTACAGTCTGCGAATCTCGCTGTTTCGGTAGCCGAATATCTTTATCAGCGATATACCGAATGTTGAGCGGTCTATCATGACGCCCATCATCAGGTACATTACAATGCAGAGGATAACCGTTCCTGCGGCTATGAGAGTGAATATCAGCGAGAACATCATGTCCGAAAATACAGCCGAGCTTACCTCAATATCTTCCTTGCTTGTAACTGAATAGAGCCTGCCCTCGTCGATATCAAGGGCTTCTGCGGAGTAGACAGCGTTGAAGTAATCCTCATCCTCTCCGAAAAGCTCACGCATACTGTCAATGTTCATGAACACCGTGAAAACAGGCGCATATTCACATACATCCGACACTGTAAAGCTGTATGTCCTGCCTGCGGCGCTGTCCTTCAATGTGATGATATCGCCCTTTTTGTAGCCGAATCGTTCATTCAGCGAATTGTTTATGACGACTTTATCCATGCTTTTCTCAGGCTTTGCGCTGAAGAATCTGCTTTCGCCGTCAAGTCCGATAACGCTTACGTCCAGATTATAGCCGAAACTGTCAATTGACAGCGTGTGGACAAATGCCCCCTCGCCACCTTCGGGAACTTCCTTATCGGGGTATTTGTAGAGGTACATATAGCCGTATTTCGTGTCCTCGGAATTATATTTGCTGACGTTTTTGCAGAGAAAATAGCAGTTTATTCCCATTATCACGACCATGACGGAAATGAACATTCCAAGTATCATGGCAATTGCCGAACGTGATTCTCTCACAAGCTGTCGGATGCTGAACACACGCTCGAAATTCTTTGACTTCACCTCAAACTGCTTGTAACTGCCTGCGGACTGCTCATTTTTCATCAGCGAAAGTGCAGTTGCCGAGAGCTTTTTGTTTATGACGATAGTGTTCACCAATGCACTTATCACAGGCGGAAGAACCAGCGCATAGACTATCAGGTACGCCGGAACGTCGATGCAGAACTTCGGGAGACTGAAATACTCATAGGTCGATATAAGCTGTTTATCTATGCCGATGGGCGAAATTCCCAGTCCGAAGCCGATAAGTCCGCCTATAAATGCTATTAGAGCAGGCATTGTGATGTAATGCAGAAGCAGGTCACGTTTTTTCACTCCGAGAGCATACAGCGCACCAATAACGCTTTGCTCCTTCTCTATCTGATGAACTACAAATACCGATATTACGTAAGAAAACAGTATCAGAACTATGACACCTGCCGCCAGACCTGCGTTCCTGTCCACAACTCTGTCGCCTGCCGCACCTTCTATTCTCGTGTTGTTGTCACGCTCGATGAAGCCCGTCAGATTGTCGATGTCGATGTCGAATACCTCATCAAGAAGTTCGTCGGTCTTTTCCTTTAATTCATCCGTTCCCTCAGCCAGTTCAGCCGAGCCGTCAGCGGCTTCTGATGCGCCGTCTGTATATTCATGTATGCCGTCCCTGAACTGAACTATCGCCCCGATATTTTCAGCCAGAGCCGCTGCCTGCGGTGATTTTTTTGCAAGTGCCGTGAGGATATCACTGTAATTTTCAACGGTTATTTCCTGTCCGAGAGACTGTCCTGCCTGATGCAGATAGCTTTCAAGCAGTTCATCAGCGGCATCATTCAGCTCACCGCCTGCTTCGTCAAGTTCAGCAAGCCCGTCGGAAAGCTCATTTGCACCGTCATTCAGCTCGTTCACTCCGTCCTCTATCTTGCGGCGCTTATCAAGTATCTCGTCGATGGTTTCACGGAAATACTCATTTTCCACCTTCTCATAATCAAGGTCGAGTGATCTTATCCTGTCTTTAAGCTGTGCATCATCCTCATTGCCGAGGCGGTATGCATAGTTGTATTCCTCTGCCTTGTCAGTCTTTTTGCTGATATCGCTGTATTGCTCGTCAGTTACGAAAAACAGCCCGAAATTCTCATGGTCAACAGCTGTATCGCTGAAACTTGCAACTTTTGTGTCGTAATCGGGAACTGTACCGAGTCCCGTAATTGTCAGTTTTGTTCCTGCTGCATCGAAGATGTCGCCCACGGAAAAGTCATGAACTTTTGCATAATTCTTGTCAATGACTGCCTCACCGCTCTTTTCAGGAAGCCTGCCGCTGTCAAGGGTTATAAGGTCTATTTCCTGACGTACACGGAACATTCTCAGCATTAAACCGTTTTCGCAGTCGATGTCGGTGTAGAACATTTTTTCTATAATCGTGCCGTTTTCCGAAAGTTCAGAGATATCCTCATCGCTCAATGGCAGAAGCACCGTAAAACTGCCGTCCTCCACCTTGTTGACCGAGCGATGTTTGTGCGTTCCACGGATGATAGTTTCCGCCGAACCAACTATGCTGAACACAAGATAAACTCCGAGGACGATCAGCAGAACAAGTGCGGTGTATCGTCCTGCATTCGCCTTCAGGTCACGCAGAAAACGCTTTGAAAGTACCCTACCCATTACAGATCCTCCAGTTCCGACGCAGACACACGATTTTCGTTGATATAGTCCTTCGTAATAAGCCCGTCCTTGATGTAAATAACCTTATGTACCATATTTTTGATGGAATTATTGTGGGTTACGATCAGCATTGTCGTGCCGTATTTTCTGTTTATCTCCTCCAGCAGAACGAGAATGTCACGGGAAGTTTTCGAGTCGAGAGCGCCTGTCGGCTCGTCACAAAGCAGGAGCTTCGGATTCTTCACCAGCGCCCTTGCAATGGCACATCTCTGCTGTTGTCCGCCTGAAAGCTGTGAGGGGAATTTCTTCTGATGCTCGGTCATTCCGAGGGTTTCCAGAAGTTCGTCAATATCCAGCGGAGACTGGGAAATATGAGAGCATATCTGTATATTCTCACGCACTGTCAGATTCGGTACAAGGTTGTAGAACTGGAAAATGAACCCCAGATTGTCACGGCGATAGTCTGAAAGTTCCGACGGTTTCAGTCCGAATATCTCCTTTCCGTCAACCATTACCGAACCGCTGTCCATTGTGTCAAGACCGCCGATGCAGTTTAGGAGAGTGGACTTGCCTGAGCCGCTCGTTCCCTGTATTACGCACATCTGCCCTTTTTCCACCTCCGTTGAAACTCCTTTCAGAACCTGAATATAGCTCTGATCTTTGCCGTAGCTTTTCTTGACATTTTTAACTTCAAGATACATATATTCCATCCTTTCATTAAGTTATATATAGCTAACTGTTTGTTATTATCAGCTAACATATATTCGCAGTTTGTCGGCAATTTTTGCCGATGACTGCATTAAGGCAGCACCGCACAAAGATTGTGCTGAAGATGCGCCGACAGATTTTTCGT
>JAEDMD010000215.1 GCA_016303195.1 Oscillospiraceae bacterium
TACGAAAAAATATAATTGACGGAAAAGGAGATGTTTCAATGGCTTACGATCCGAATATTACCGACAGAAGCTATCTGTTCGGCTGTCTGCTCGCTATTGCTGATAAGGCTGAAAGCGAGGCTTACGATGAACAGGAGAGAAATGTCAGAGTTACCAATGCAAGAAGATACTGGAATGCTTTTTCTCAGCGTCCGTATATGACATGGGGCATAATCGAGGAAAGACTTCGTCCTTATATGGATAAACTCGGAAAAGCTCAGGTCAAGTACAGCAAATGGATAAATGATATCACAGCAAAGATGGATGAAAAAACCTTCATGAATAATAATCGTCTTGAACCGCTGTATCTTCTTGGTTATCATCATTTTACAGAATATATGTATAATGGCAATACTAATAAGGAGGAAAAATAAATGGGAGTTTTACAGAACAAAATAGATTTTTCAATGCTTATCACAGCTAAGAATGCCAACCCTAACGGCGATCCGCTCAACGGAAACCGTCCCCGTGAGAATTATGACGGTCTTGGCGAGATATCCGATGTTTGCATCAAGAGAAAGATACGCAATCGCTTGCAGGATATGGGTGAGAAGATATTTGTACAGTCCGATGACAGATGCGATGACGGATTCGACAGCCTTCGTGCAAGGGCGGACGGAAATGAAGCTATCAAGGCTATAAGCAAGGGAAAAAATACAGACAGGGATGAGTATGCTAAAACTGCCTGCGCTGAATGGATAGATGTACGCAGTTTCGGTCAGGTATTCGCTTTCAAGGGTGACGCTGTATCCGTAGGTGTAAGAGGCCCTGTTTCAATTCAACAGGCTGTCAGCGTGTCACCTGTTGATATTGTGAGTATGCAGATAACCAAAAGCGTCAACAGTGAAGGCGGAAAAGAAGGCAAGGCTTCTGATACAATGGGAATGAAGCATCGTGTCGAATTCGGACTTTACATTATAAACGGAAGTATCAACTGTCAGCTTGCTGAAAAAACAGGCTTTACCGATGAGGATGCCGACAAGATAAAGCAGGCGCTTCTGACACTTTTTGAAAATGATACTTCTTCTGCCCGCCCTGACGGAAGCATGGAGGTATGCCGTCTTTACTGGTGGAAACATGAGGGTAAGACACCGAAATATTCCTCTGCAAAGGTTCACAGACAGCTTGAAGTAAAACTGAAAGAAGGCATCAGCCGTCCGACATCTTTTGATGATTACGATGTGAAGCTGAACGAACTTGACGGCCTTGACTGCGAGAAATATGAAGATCTGATATAATGTACAGCGAAGACGAGTATCTGATGCTTTCAGGTGTTCAGCACTTTGCTTTCTGCCGCAGACAGTGGGCGCTGATACATATTGAACAGCAATGGGCGGAAAACTCACGGACAGTTGACGGAAATATCATGCATGAACGTGTTCATGATGCGGATTTCCATGAAAAGCGAGGCGAACTGGTCATAACCCGTGCAATGGCTGTATCCTCGGCAAGGCTCGGTATTTCAGGGGAATGCGATGCGGTCGAACTGCGTAAGTCCGATAATGGCATTGAGTTATTCGGGCTTGACGGAAAATATACCGTCACTCCCGTCGAATATAAAAGGGGAGAGCCGAAAGAGGATGACTGTGATACAGTTCAGCTTACGGCACAGGCGATGTGTCTTGAAGATATGCTTTGCTGTGATATCCCGTTCGGTTATCTCTATTACGGTGAGATACGCCGCAGGGTAAAAGTTGTATTCGATGCTGAACTGCGTAAACGGACAGAGGATATTATCAATGAGATGCATGATCTGTACAAAAAACAGTACACCCCGAAAGTGAAGCGCAGAAAGTGCTGTAATGCCTGTTCACTGAAAAATATCTGTTTGCCTGTTATATGCGGTAATAAAAAAGCATCTGACTATGTTGAACAAATGCTTGGTATGGAGGAAGATAAATGAAAAAACTGCTTAATACGGTTTATGTGAATAGTCCCGACAGATATCTTTCTCTTGACGGCGAAAACCTTGTAATAAGTCAGGAGGGAACTGAGATAGGCAGAGTTCCGCTTCATAATATCGAGCGTATTATGACTTTCGGCCATGCAGGTGCAAGTCCTGCGCTTATGGGAAAATGTGTAAAAAATGGTATCGAACTTGTCTTTATGAGCAGGAACGGTCACTTTATTGCACGTGTTGAAGGCGAAGTGAAAGGAAATGTACTGCTTCGCCGACAGCAGTACAGGATAGCGGACGATGAAAAAGGCTCGCTTGATATTGCAAGAAATATGATATCTGCAAAGCTGTTCAACAGCCGATGGGTACTTGAAAGAATGATACGTGACCACGGTGCAAGAATAGATACTGAATTGTTCGGCAAAAAATCAGAGTTTCTATATAATTCCATAAAACAGGCGAGAAATTGCAGTGATATGGATAGTCTGCGTGGAATTGAGGGAGAAGCGGCATCTGTTTATTTTTCGGTGTTCAATGACATGATATTACAGCAGAAGGATGATTTCAGATTCGACACAAGAAACAAGCGACCTCCGCTTGATAATGTAAATGCTCTGCTTTCGTTTACATATTCAATGGCGACAGGAATGTGTACAAGCGCACTGGAAAGCGTGGGACTTGACCCGTATGTGGGATTTATGCATACAGACCGTCCCGGAAGACGTTCACTTGCACTTGATATGGTTGAGGAGTTCCGTTCGGTGCTGTGTGACAGGTTCGTGCTGACGCTTATTAATAAGAGGCTTGTCAGCAGTGATGACTTTGTAAAGCGTGAGGATGGAGCAGTGCTGCTTACAGAGGATGGACGCAAAAACTTTTTCAGTGCATGGCAGAAACGCAAATCCGAAGAACTGAAGCACCCGTTCCTTGAAGAAAAGGTGGAATGGGGAATGCTCCCTTATGTGCAGGCAATGCTTCTGGCACGATATATCCGAGGCGACCTTGACTGTTATCCGCCGTTTATGTGGAAGTGATGCAATGCTTATACTTGTGACATATGATGTAAATACACAGGATAGGGAAGGGCGGAAACGTCTAAGGAGGGTTGCGAAACAGTGTATGAACTACGGTGTCAGAGTGCAGAATTCTGTATTTGAATGTGTAGTTGATACCGCACAGCTGAAGCTGTTGAAGAAGGCTTTGCTTGATGAAATAGACGAGAAAAAAGACAGTCTGAGAATATACAATCTTGGAAATCGTTCAAAATCGAATGTAGAGCATTTCGGAGCAAAAACGTCCATAGATGTTGAAGGCGAACTGATTTTTTAGTGCGAACCCTGAGTGAACATAAAATCAACGGTTCACTCGCACCTGTTTAATAATGAAAATTATGACCCAAAAGCTCTTTTTTCGGCTTGTGAGGATATACAAACAAACCGATTTTGTCAGAATTGTACTCTGGATAAATGTACTTTTTTCCGCCATTGTACAATTTTGCTGTCTCCCTCCCCACGGAGGGAGTGGATTGAAATTGCACGTTCCGCAAAACGTAAACGTGAAATCATGAACGTCTCCCTCCCCACGGAGGGAGTGGATTGAAATTTACCAGAATGCTTTGCTTTCTTGACACGTTTTGCAT
>JAEDMD010000014.1 GCA_016303195.1 Oscillospiraceae bacterium
AGCAAGCGCAGCGATGCTTTACGGTCGTTTCGCAATAACTATGTCTTACCACAAAGAAGTAAATGCTTTCACCGTTTTATTTTACATAAAATCCATTGACTGTTTTGAAAAAAAGTGTTATAATAAAAATGTTCGTGTGCGAACAATTATATACATATAAAAGGAGTAATCAGAAAGTGGGCAAATATTTCGGAACAGACGGTTTCAGAGGAACCGCAAATGAAAATCTCACAGCAGACCACGCTTACAAAGTAGGCCGTTTCCTCGGATGGTACTACGGCGAACTTAAAAGAAGAAACGGCGACAATACCCCTCCACGCATCGTAATCGGAAAAGACACACGCCGTTCAAGTTATATGTTTGAATATTCGCTGGTTGGCGGACTTACCGCTTCAGGCGCTGACGCTTACCTGCTTCATGTTACAACTACCCCATCAGTCGCATATATATCAAGAGTTGACAGCTTCGACTGCGCTATCATGATATCAGCAAGCCATAACCCTTACCATGACAACGGACTGAAACTCATCAACGGTCAGGGTGAAAAAATGGAAGATGCCGTTATCGACCTCGTTGAAGCATACCTCGACGGAAACCTCAATGTATTCGGTCAGGATTGGAAGGAACTCCCCTTTGCAAAGGGCGAGAACATCGGCAGAACTGTTGACTATGTTTCTGGAAGAAACCGCTATGTGGGCTATCTCATCTCTCTCGGCGTTTATTCTTTCCGTGGCATGAAAATAGGCCTTGACTGCGCAAACGGCGCTTCATGGTCGATCGCAAAGGCTGTATTCGATGCTCTCGGCGCTGAGACTCATGTTATCAACGCTGAGCCTAATGGTATAAACATCAACAACAATGCAGGTTCAACACATATTGAAGTATTGCAGAAATACGTTGTGGAGAACGGCCTTGACGCAGGATTTGCTTATGACGGTGACGCTGACAGATGTCTCTGCGTTGACGAAAAGGGCAACATCATCACAGGCGACCACATTCTCTACATTTATGGCAGATACATGAAGGAAAGAGATAAGCTGGTAAACAATACAGTTGTAGCCACAGTTATGTCCAACTTTGGTCTGTTCAAGGCATTCGATGAAATAGGCATCAATTATGCAAAAACTAAAGTCGGCGACAAGTACGTTTACGAATACATGAAGGAAAACGGCTGTTGCCTCGGCGGTGAGCAGTCAGGCCATATCATCTTCTCAAAGTACGCTCCCACAGGTGACGGAATCCTCACAAGCCTGAAAATAATGCAGGTCATCATGTCCCGTCAGAAGAAGCTCAGCGAACTTGCTGCACCTTTTGTGGAGTATCCGCAGGTTCTTGAAAATGTAAGAGTAAAAGACAAGGCAGCCGCACAGTCAGACCCCGAAGTTCAGGATGCTGTAAAGAGCGTAACAGAAGCTCTCGGCGAGACAGGAAGAATACTCGTCCGTGAAAGCGGCACTGAGCCTGTTGTACGTGTTATGGTAGAAGCCGAAAGCAAGGACATCTGTCAGAAATACGTAGATCAGGTCGTTGATATAATCAAGAAAAACGGTCACACTGTCTGATTTAGACATTTTAGCAAACAAAAAGACCGATCCAAAGATAATATTAGTAAAATACTGGAATTTCAGAAAAATCGTTGACTGGATTTTCAGTCAGTGCTATAATATTTATGTTTATATCAACGTCTTTTTCTATACGGAGGTAAAAAATGGCAAAAAAAGATGAGAAAAATCTTAATATCACCATAAAAAATCAGGAAGAAAACAAAGAGATGATGATAATCTCTCTTTCATCCATCCTCAGCCATCTGAAAAAATATTTCGTGATATGGCTGGTATTCGCAATAATCGCAGGTGTTGTCGCTACTGCATTCTCAGGCTTCAAGACCTTAGTCGCTAAGCCGAGCATAACAGCCCTTGTCAGCTTCACCTACAAAGGTGTCGAAAAAGGCCTCGACCCGGCAGGCAGAACATTCGATGTTAACAGCATCAAGAGCCCTACTGTTATCGAAGGCGCACTTTCTTCGCTGGATATCGACATTGAAAACCTTGACAACATCAGAAAGAACATCTCCATTGATGGTATCATCCCCGAAGATGCTGTCAACAGGATCACAGCATACAAGAACATCTATGAGACAGCAACTTCAGGAAACCTTGCTGCTGCACAGGCTATGCTGGATGTAACTTATTACCCGACCACTTATAAGGTACACTTCAACTATGGTGAAGCAGGCCTCAACCGCAGAGAAGGTGCTGAGGTGCTCAACACCATGCTGAAAGAATACCGCAATTTCTTCTACAAGCAGTACGGCTTCAACCAGTCGCTTGGTACGGCTGTTCCTGCTGTGAAATACAAGAACTACGATTACGCAGAGCAGATAGATATTTTCAGTGATACACTTACCACTCTTGAAAAATATCTGAAATCTCTTGCAACCGATGATACAAACCTTTTCCGCTCAAACACAACAGGTTTCTCTTTCAATGACCTTTACAGAGCAGCTCAGACTGTTGAGAGCATCGACCTTGACAGAATCTCCTCACTCATCACTGTAAATAATGTTACAAAGGATAAGAATGCTTCCATCTCTTACTGCAATTACAGAATAGAGAATCTTGAAAGATCAAGCGCATCACTCAAGGAAAGACTCAAGACAATTGAGGATTCTATCGCAAATTACGAAAAGGACACTATCCTTATCTTCGGTAACGGCACTGACGGAAATGATACTTCATATTCTCAGGCTTCCGAGGAATATGACAAGCTCATCAATCAGCGTGTATCAACATCTACCGAGCTTGCCGAAACAAAGCAGAGGATAGAGTTCTACAAGTCAAGAAAGACCGCTCTTTCAAGCAACAAGTCCGCTACAAAGGAAATGAAGGAAAACGTTGAGACTCAGCTTGCCGAACTCGGCGACAAGATCAATGAGCTTGTTAATACTACCGAACTTACAGCTCAGGAATACTATGAAAATGTTGAGTTCAAGAACGCATACAACATCCTCGTTCCTGCTGAATCTTCCGCAGTAGCTTCCATCTCAGCTGTTATCCACAATGCAATAATGCCTATCGCTATCATTGAAGCACTCATACTCGTTATCTACTTCGCAGTATCATTCATCAAGGCACTGATATATTCAAACAGAAAACCTGCTGTTGCAGGCGGCAATGATGATGACGACGACGATGATGACGATAACGACATTGAAGATGTTATCGAAGCTGTCGAAGAAGCAGCAGAGGACAGATCTTCTGAAAACAACAAGAAGAAAAACAAAAAATAATATCATAAAGGACATCCGAAAGGGTGTCCTTTAAACTTGTCAGAGAAGTAAAACAATATCTTATAAATCAACAAAATCGTTTTTCCTGACTTTTTTGAAAAAAGGCTTGATTTTTACGAAAAAGCGTGATATAATAGTAATGATGATAGTTATAGTAAAAGACCCGATAAGTTCGGGTCTTTCGTTTTGAAAGGAGATGTGCATTTGAAATTCAAGAAATTCGGCGGCACTGAACAGAAAGTATATGACCTCATCAAACCTATCACCGATGAACTTGGCTACTACCTCTGGGATGTGTGCTACGAAAAGGAAGGCGCTATGTGGTATCTTCGTATCTTCATAGATCAGGACGAGGGCATCAGCATAGACGACTGCGAAAGAGCAACTGCTCCCATCAGCGACCTACTCGATGAAAAAGATCCCGTTCCGCAAAGCTATATGCTGGAAGTCGGCTCGGCAGGTCTGGAGCGTGATCTGGTCAAGGAGGAACACTTTGAAGTCTGTAAAGGCGATACGGTAACAGTCCGCTTCTTCAAGCCCGTGGACGGTCAGAAGGAGATCACTGCCGAACTGGTCGGCGCTGACAAGGACGGTGTAACAATTATCTCTGACGGCTGTGAAAAGACCTTTCCGCTGGCAGATGTGGCTCAGGTCAAGTTATGGCTCGATTTCTGAGCATAGATATGTCTATCAACCCCTATCATAATAGTACTGGAGGAATTATCAACAATGAACAAGAATAACGCCTTTTTCAAGGCACTGGAATCTCTCGGAGAGGAAAACAGCGTGGAGACCGATCTCCTTATCGAAAAAGTAAAGTCTGCCATGCTCAAAGCCGCTAAGAGAGCATATCCGCACAGCGAGGACAGGATCAGAGTCGAGATCGACCCCAGAACGAAGAAGTTTGAAATGTATATCGTTCAGGATATCATTGATGACTACCCTATCGACGAGAATGAGGTCAATATCGCAGAAGCTAAGGTAAGAGATCCCCACGCTGTTGTGGGCGGCACTATCCTCAAAGAGATAGATATTTCCAAGCTGGGAAGAATGGCGGCTCTCTCTGCAAAACAGTCCATCAAGGGCGACCTGAGAGAGATCAACCGTGAGCAGATGCTTGAAAAGTTCGAGCAGAAGGAACACGAATGTATCACTGCAAAGGTATCTCAGGTAGAACCGGGCAGAGGTACTGTTACCGTTGTCTATGAGGGAACTGAGCTTTACCTGTTCCGCAATGAGCAGATACCAGGCGAAACTCTTGAGGAAGGCCAGTCCGTAAAGGTCTACATCACAGGCATCATCGGCAAGAACAAGAAGCCCGTTGTAAAGATCTCACGTACCCACAAGGACCTCGTAAAGAGACTTTTCGAGCTTGAAGTTCCTGAGATATACGACGGAACTGTTGAAGTGAAGTCCATCTCCCGTGAAGCAGGTTCAAGAACAAAGATCGCTGTATGGTCAAAAGACCCCAACGTTGATGCAGTAGGCGCTTGTATCGGTGCTAAGCGTTCACGTATCACAGCTATCGTGAACGAACTCAGCGGTGAGAAGATCGACATTATCCCATGGAGCGAAGTTCCTGAGGAATTCATCGCAAGGGCACTCGCTCCTGCTGAGGTACTCAAAACCATCATCACTTCCGAGGAAGAAAAGACCTGCACAGTTATCGTGCCTAACAATCAGCTTTCACTTGCTATCGGCAACAAGGGTCAGAACGCTAAACTTGCCGCTAAGCTGACAGGTTTCAAGATCGACATCAAGCCACGTTTCGACAGCCTTACAAATGAGGAAGCTCCCGAAATGTCACCTGATTTCGTTGTTCCCGTAAAGGAAAAGCCTGAGACTGAGGAGGAAGCTGAGGAGACAGAGGCAGCAGCAGAAACAGTTGTTTCAGAAAATACTGCCGAGAACGCTGAAACTGCTCCTGAGACCGCTCCCGAAACTGTTGAGGCTGAAGCTCCTGCTGAGGAAACTGCTCCCGAAGCCGAGACTGAGGAATAATTATGAAACAAAAAAAGATACCCATGAGAATGTGCCTCGGATGTAACGAGATGAAGCCGAAAATGGAACTTATCCGTGTGGTAAGGTCACCCGAAGGCGAAATAAGTCTCGACTTCAAAGGCAAGGCGGCAGGCAGAGGCGCATATATATGCAGAAGTGCAGAATGTCTCGAAAAAGCCAGAAAAGCCAGACGCTTTGAAAAGTCATTCTCATGCAAGATCGAGGAAAGCGTTTATGAGGTGATGCTGAATGAGCTTGGATCTGAAAAAGAAAACGGCTGATCTTCTGGGAATATGCCTTAAAGCAGGAAAGGCTGTGAAAGGCTTCGACAGCGCTTGTGAAGCTGTCACCGCTCATAAAGCAGCCTGCATACTTACCGCTTCCGACGCTTCTGCAAAAACCGTCAAGGAGGCTGAGTTCATCGGCGGAAAATACAATGTTCCCGTTTATCAGACTCCCCTCTCCAAGGACGATATCGGAAAACTCTGCGGTAAATCCACCGCTGTCATCGCAGTAACGGACAAAGGCTTTGCAGAGGGATTCCGTAAAATAGTAATTTCAGATTAACTGAATGAATATATACAATTGAATAATGAAACTCCGCTGAAAAATGCGGAATGACCAATGGAGGTAATTTAAGCCTATGGCAAAAAAAATAAAATTAAGCGACGCAGCTAAAGATCTGAATATCCCGTCACAGGAACTGATCGACTTCTTTGCTGAAAAAGGCGATAATAAGAAGAAAACAGGTTCTTCACTGACGGAGGACGAAATGGATCTTATCCTCGAATCCTACACAAAGGCTAACGAGGTAAAATCCCTTGATGATTATTTTGCTTCAAAAAATGAACCAAAGCCTGAGAAGATCGAACCGCCTAAGCAGGAAAAGAAAAAGCCTGCCGCTCCTAAAAAGGATGAGAAGCCTGCTCCGAAGAAGGAAAACGCTCCTGCACCCAAGAAGGAAGAAAAGCCCGCTGCACCTGCTCCGAAAAAGGAAGAAGCTCCCAAGAAGAACGATGCTCCTAAGGCTGAGCCTAAGAAGGAAGAACCAAAGCCTGTCGTAAAGGAAGAAACTCCTGCACCAAAGGCTGAGGAAAAGCCTGCCGCTCCGGTTCAGGAACAGAAAGCAGAAGCCCCTGCAAAGCAGGATACTCATAAAAATGATCAGCACAAGAAAAAGGATAAGAAGAAGTCCGAACCGGCAAAGGCTCAGGACAGAGGCGAGAGAACTAAGTTCAACGCTTCATTCAGCTCCGAAACTGCCCAGACTTCAACTCAGCGCCGTACCGTTGATACAAGAGGAAGCTATGTTGACCTCGACAAGTACAACGAGCGCTATGACCAGATGGCTGCTTCAAACAAGCACAAGAATGACAACTATTCTTCAAAGAAGCAGAAGATCAACCAGAAATCCGCTCAACGTACCCGTCAGCAGTTCTCACGTAAGGAGAGCGAGGCTGAAAAGCTCAAGAGACTTGAACTCGAACGTGCAAGAAAGCAGCAGCTCAAAGTTCTTATCCCTGACAGCATTACTGTCGGCGAACTCGCTACACGTTTAAAGCATACAGCTACCGATGTTATCAAGAAGCTCATGGGTCTTGGCGTAATGGCTACTATCAACCAGGAGATTGACTTCGATACAGCTTCACTGGTTGCCGAAGAACTCGGCGCAAAGGTTGAAAAGGAAGTTATCGTTACCATTGAGGAGCGTCTTATCGACGATACTGATGATGACGATACAAACCTCGAACCACGCTGCCCTGTTGTAGTTGTAATGGGACACGTTGACCACGGTAAGACTTCCATCCTCGACCGCATCAGAAATGCTCACGTTGCCGCAGGCGAAGCAGGCGGTATCACTCAGCACATCGGTGCTTATCAGGTAAATATCAACGGTCAGGACATCACATTCCTCGATACTCCGGGACATGAGGCATTTACTTCAATGCGTGCAAGAGGTGCTAATATCACCGATATCGCTATCCTCGTTGTTGCCGCTGACGACGGTATCATGCCGCAGACTGTTGAATCCATCAACCATGCAAAGGCAGCAGGCGTTTCCATCATCGTTGCTATCAACAAGATGGATAAGGAAGGCGCTGACCCTGACCGCATCAAGGAAGAACTCACAAAGTATGACCTCGTTTGCGAAGAATGGGGCGGTGACGTTATCTGCGTTCCCGTTTCGGCTAAGACAGGCGACGGTATCGACGATCTTCTTGAAAATGTTCTTCTCGTTGCAGAAGTAAAGGAACTCAAGGCTAACCCTGACAGACTTGCAAAGGGTACTGTCATCGAAGCAAGACTCGACAAGGGCAGAGGCCCTATCGCTACACTTCTCGTTCAAAACGGTACTCTCCATCAGGGCGATGTTATCATCGCAGGCACAGCAGTCGGCCGTGTAAGAGTTATGACAAACGACAAGGGCAGAACCGTAAAGAGCGCAGGCCCGTCCGTTCCTGTTGAGATCACAGGTCTTGCAGAAGTTCCGAGCGCAGGCGATATCTTCAACGCTGTTGAGGACGAAAGACTTGCCCGTGAGCTTGTTGACCAGAGAAAGCATGAGCAGAAGCAGGAGCAGTTCAACGCATACCGCAAGGTAACTCTCGACAACCTGTTCAGCCAGATCGCTGAGGGCGAGATCAAGGAACTTCCTATCATCGTCAAGGCTGACGTTCAGGGTTCAGTTGAAGCTGTAAAGCAGTCTCTTGAAAAGCTCTCCAACAACGAGGTAAGAGTAAGAGTTATCCACGGCGCTGTCGGTGCTGTAAAGGAAAGCGACGTTATGCTCGCTAATGCTTCAAACGCTATCATCGTCGGCTTCAACGTAAGACCCGATCCTGTTGCCGCTGAAAATGCTGCCCGTGACGGTGTTGATATCCGCCTCTACCGTATCATCTACGATGCTATCGAGGAGATCACGACCGCTATGAAGGGTATGCTCGCTCCTAAGTTCAGAGATGTTGAGCAGGGCCGTGTTGAAGTTCGTCAGGTATACAAGATATCCAATGTTGGTATGGTAGCAGGAAGCTACGTTCTCAGCGGCAAGGTAACAAGAGGCTCACAGGTTCGTGTTGTCCGTGACGGTATCATCATCGCTGACGACAAGATCGCAGGTCTGAAACGTTTCAAGGAGGACGCTAAGGAAGTAGCTGAAGGCTATGAGTGCGGTATCAGCCTTGAAAAGTTCAGCGATGTCAAGGAAGGAGATATCTTCGAGACTTACATCGTTGAGGAATACCGTGAGGACTGATATTTAACATTACGGGGGGGATCAAAGTGGAAATAAGCAGAATGAGCAATGCTGATATGATCCGTTACTGCGATGAAGCTCTCGCATGGGACGCTCTCGGCCCGATAGATATCTTCTTCTTCCAGTCGGTGAAAAACATACTTCTCGGCAGATGCAGTGCCGCAGAAGCACCTGAGGAAGCACAGGAGGATCTCATGGGTATCGAGAGACCTGTCCGTGATGTTGAGCTTGAACCCGAATACGGCAACTACGCTGATATCTACTACGGCGAGGAGGGGGACGACGATATCCCCAATTACAGCCTTTCCGATGAGGATGAAGCGTTCTCTGCCGATATATTCGGCGGCGGATTTTTTGATGGGCCTGATAGTGCCGATGGGGAAGGCGAGGCTCAGGATAATGAGGAGAAACAAGACAGCCAAAAATCTGATGCTGCTGACGATAACCGATCTGTTGAAAAGGGCGGCAGCTTTACCGTGAATATCTGACCTTTTGTCAGAGAAAGGATGTTATGCCTAATTTCAAGAACAGCCGTATGGCTGAAGATATCAAAAGGGAAATGACTGCTATTCTCAGAGAACTGAAAGATCCGAGAATAGACAAGATGCTCACCATCGTGAGAACTGATCTTTCAGGAGATATGTCCGACTGCAAGATCTATGTTTCCAGTTTTGAGGGCATCGAAAAGGCAAAGGAGTCCGTAAAGGGACTTAAAAGCGCTGAGGGCTTCATAAAGCGTGAGCTTTTCCACAGGCTCAAAATGCGTAAAGCTCCCAACCTTACCTTCATTGCCGATAACTCGATAGAAAGAAGTGCGGAGATCAGCAAGAAGCTGAACGATCTGCTATAAGGGAGGAACGCTATGTATATAGGATTCAGCGAGACAGAGACCTTCCTGAGAAACTGCGAGGATGCGGTCATCATCACTCACCGCAATCCCGACGGTGACTGCATCGGCGCAGGCTTCGGCTTGCAGGATATCCTCTCACAAATGGGTATCAGGAGCAGAGTCGTTTGCAGTGACGAGTTTCCGAGCCGTTATGCATTTATGACCAACGGAAGCAATAAATACGGCGATTTCGAGCCAAAGACCGTCATCGCTGTTGATATAGCCGATGTAAAGCTCATGGGCGACTATGAGCAGATATACGGCGATAAGGTACAGCTTTGTATCGACCACCATATCTCAAACAAGAACTATGCGGAAAAAACTCTGCTCCATGCAGACGCTACGGCAGCCTGCGAAATAATCTACGACCTTGCGAAATTCATGGGCGTAAAGATAACCAAGCACTGCGCTACCTGCCTTTATACAGGGATCGCTACGGATTCGGGATGCTTCAAGTACGATTGTACCACTCCCCGTGCCCATGAGATAGCCGCAGAGATGATGAGAAGCTATGATATAAACTTCGCCCGCATCAACCGCTATATGTTCGATGTAAAATCCAGAGGCAGACTCATGCTTGAAAGCAAGATAAGCGACCTCATGGAAGAAAAGCTGGGCGGCAGACTTGTGATAGTTGCCGTAACACAGAAGATGATGAAGGACATGGGAGTGTCTATGGAGGAGCTTGAAGGCTTCGCTCCCCTGACCATCCAGCTTGAAAATACAGAAGTAGGAATACTTATGCGAGAGCGTGAGGACGGCGTTTTCAAATGCTCATTCCGCTCGGCATACGATGTCAATGTGTCGGAGATATGCCAGCTTTTAGGCGGAGGCGGTCACGCCAAAGCCGCAGGCTGTACTCTCGACTGCGACATTGCAGAAGCTAAGAAACTGCTTACACATACTGTTGAAAGGGCTCTTTCCGAATGAACGGCATACTTTGTGTAAATAAACCGCAGGATTTCACTTCCTTTGACGTTGTTGCCAAGCTGAGAGGCATACTTCAGATGAAGCGCCTCGGCCACGGCGGCACACTCGACCCGATGGCTACGGGTGTCCTCCCTGTTTTCGTGGGAACAGCCACTAAAGCCTGCGACATAATGCCCGATAATTCCAAAAGCTACATTGCAGGCTTCCGATTCGGTGCAGTATCGGACACTCAGGATATCTGGGGCGAGGTCACCGAAAAATCTGACAATGCCGTCAGCAGGGATGATATCGAAGATATACTCCCCTGCTTTATCGGCAATATCATGCAGCTTCCGCCTATGTATTCTGCTGTACAGGTAAACGGTCAGCGCCTTTATGACCTTGCACGAAAGGGCATTGAAGTGGAGCGCACTCCCCGTGAAGTGCAGATAAACAAGCTGGAAATACTCAGCTACGATGAAAATACCCGTGAGGGCACACTCAGCATCGAGTGCGGAAAAGGTACGTATGTGCGTACCATCATCAGCGACATGGGCGATAAACTGGGAACAGGCGGAATAATGACATCACTTGTGAGGACTTCTTCGGGAGGCTTCACCTTAGAAGAATGTTACACCTTTGAACAGATACAGCAGGCAAAGGACGAAGGCAGACTTGAAGAACTCATACTGCCCATCGACAGAGTTTTCACCATGCTGCCAAAACTGCGGCTGAATGAAGCTCAGACAAAAATGTACAGGAACGGCGTAAAACTGGACCTTTCACGTATACACAACATCAGGGAAGATAAGGACTGTTACAGCGTCTACGGCTCTGACGGAAAATTTATCGGCACTGCCGTCCCCGACAGGGAAAACGGAGTGCTGAGAGTCGGAAAGAATCTGGGGTGAGGGTATGGCAAAAACAAGAACATCCGTTGCACTGGGACTTTTTGACGGTGTGCATCTGGGACACAGGGCGGTGCTGAAAACAGCGGCGGCTCAGAAAATGAACGGGCTGACACCATGTGCCTTTACATTTCCTCCCGAAAGCACAGCAGGGAAAAATGCTGAATATATTTACAGCGACAAAGAAAAGCAGATGCTCCTTACTTCAAGCTGTGACATTGCAAAGATATTCTCACCGCAGTTTTCGGAGATATGCATGATGGACGGCGATACATTCGCACGCAGTATCCTGCGAAAGGAGCTGAATGCCGCTTATGTTGCCTGCGGAAAGGATTTCCGTTTCGGAAAGGATGCCGCATGGGGCATAGATGAACTTGCAGGATTCGGCAGAAAGTACGGCTTCACAGTTCAGGCGGTGGACGATGTATGCTGCGGAAACGAAAGAGTTTCATCCACGGCAGTCCGCAAACTCCTGCAAAAAGGCGAACTGAGAAGGGCTAACCTTTTCCTCGGCGAGCCTTACATGATAATGAAAGAGATCAGCAGCGGCGCACAGCTCGGACGAACTATCGGCTTCCCTACGGCGAATCAGTTATTCTCAAAGGGACAGCTCGTGCCTGCATACGGAGTATACGCTTCAAGAACGCTCTACGAAGGGAAATGGTATCCGTCCATGACAAATATCGGCATCAAGCCGACAGTCAGCTATGGCGGCGCACCCCTTGCAGAGACTTATATAAGCGGATTCTCAGGCAACCTTTACGGCAAAACAGTACAAGTTGTACTTCTCGACTTCATCCGTCCCGAAAAGCGCTTTTCCGATCTGGACGAACTGAAACAGCAGATCAGACGGGATGTGGAACTTTCCATTGACTGCCCGTGAAACAGTCTCCTCATTACATTCTCACAATGACTTACCTTTAATATTCGCAGTGCTTTCACTGCATTTTCACATTAAAGTATTACTATTTAATACAATGGCGGTTTTATACCGCTCCGAGGTTCGCCGATCAGGCGTGCCGATCAAAATTTAATATTTATGGCACGACAGGTTGGTGGAACGAAATACTCTGTGAGGACAAGGAAGTCCTTACATAAGGAGGAATTAACCAATGATAGAGGTAAAAAACCTCACCAAGAAGTACGGCGACAAGCTCGCTGTAAACAACATCAGCTTCAAGGTCGAAAAAGGCGAGATACTGGGTTTCCTCGGCCCTAACGGCGCAGGTAAATCCACTACGATGAATATGCTCACAGGCTACATCTCGTCTACATCGGGTCAGGTTCTCATCGACAATGTTGACATTCTCGAAGAACCAAAGAAAGCCAAGTCAAATATCGGCTATCTTCCCGAAATACCACCGCTTTACGTGGATATGACCGTTGAGGGCTATCTCAACTTCATGTACGACCTGAAAAAATGCAAGCTGCCAAGAAAAGCCCATATCACCGAGGTCTGCAATCTCTGCAAGATCGGCGATGTGAAGCACAGACTCATCAAGAACCTGTCAAAAGGTTACAAGCAGAGAGTCGGCCTTGCAATGGCACTCATCAACAATCCCCCTGTGCTTATTCTTGACGAGCCTACCGTCGGTCTTGACCCTAACCAGATTATTGAGATCCGTACCCTCATCAAGAAGCTGGGCAAGAGACACACTGTCATCCTTTCATCCCACATCCTTCCTGAGATACAGGCTGTATGCGACAGGATAATCATTATCAACAAGGGACAGGTCGCTGCTGACGGTACTGCTGACGAGATCGCAAAGAATATCACCAACGAGCATAAGATGACCCTCCGTATCGAAGGCCCTACTCATACCGCAGACGACAAGCGCCTCATCGCAGACGCTATCAGAAAACTCAGCGGTGTCAAGTATGTACGTGCTGATATGGAGCGTGAAAAGGGCATCTATGACTACGATGTGGAGACAGACGGCAAGACCGATATCCGCCGCAGTCTCAACAAGCTCTGTAACGACAACGGCTGGAATATCCTTATGCTCCAGCTTTCAGACCTCACTCTCGAAGACATCTTCCTCAAGATCACAATGGGCGACGGCATGAATGTTCCGGCTGCGGAATCGCCGAAGCTGGATGTGAAGATCAAGGACGGTCAGCTTATCGCTTCCGAAAAGGAAGAAACCGCTCCTGCCGCAGATGGCAGCGATAACGATGGAGGTGAGGAATAATGGGTGCTATTTACAGGCGTGAAATGGGCGCATTCTTTACATCGGGAGTTGCTTATGTATTCCTGGTGGTATTCTATTTCGTATCAGGCATTTTCTTTTACAACTACGTTCTTGCAGCAGGTGTTGCAGACGTTTCACCCGTATTCCAGAGTATGTTCCTTGTGGTAATGTTCCTTATACCGATACTTACCATGAAACTGCTCTCGGAAGAAAAGAAGAACAGAACAGATCAGGGACTTCTTACCGCTCCCGTCGGTTTATGGGAGATCGTTCTGGGCAAGTACTTTGCCGCTCTTACACTTTTCATAATCGCTGAAAGTATAGTTTTCGTCTATGCTATAATCCTTTCCGCTCTCGGAAATGTGGTATGGCAGACACTTATCGGAAACTACTTCGCAATGCTTTTCCTCGGTGCAGCATTCATCGCTGTGGGACTTTTCGTATCCTCCCTTACCGAGAACCAGATAACAGCAGCTATCATCAGCATGGTGGTACTCTTTGTTATCTACCTTTCCGAAATGCTCGCTGCAAACTTTGAAAACGGCAACAAGCTCCAGCAGCTTGCTTACAAGGCTATCACAACCATTGCTTTCTATTCAAAGTACAACGAATTCACAAACGGCGTTTTCAGCCTTCCAAGTATAGTATTCTTCATCAGTGTCGCATTCCTCTTTAACTTCTTCACTGTAAGAGTTCTTGAAAAGAGACGCTGGAGCTGAGTGAACGCAGAAAGGAAGGTATCTATTCAATGAGTAAAAAAGATCTGAAAAAGAATCAGGCTGAAGAAACTGCCGAAAAGACAGCTTCCGACGCTGCCGAAGCCGTATCCGAAGCCGCTTCTGCGGTAAAGGAGAAAGCCCCGAAGGTAAAGACGGGCATGAAAAAGTTCAAGTACGGAACAATGTCCCTCATCGTCGTTGCACTGGTACTGGCTATCGTTATAGTCATAAACCTCATGTCCTCGATGATCTCAAAGCGCTATCCCATCAAGTTCGACCTTACTCCCGATAAGCGCTATGAGCTTAGTGACGAATCCATCAATGTTCTGAAAAACCTCAGCGGCGACGTTGATGTTACAGTAACAATGGAAAAGGAAATGTTCGAGTCACTGGCTAACTACTACAAGCAGATGTACGCACAGTACGGCATCAATGCCGACGTTCCTTACGATATGATCCCCAACCTCCTCGAAAAGTACTCAATGTACGCTGAACAGGGCAAGGGAAGCGTGAACGTAAAGTATGTTGACATCGACAAAGACCCAGACGTTGTCGCTAAGTACAAGCAGTACTACAACGGCGATATCGAAGGCGGAAGCATCGTTGTCTACTCCAATGAAAAGGTCAAGGTCATCTCAGGCACTGACGTAAGAAATATGATACAGGCAGATCAGGCAAGCCTCCAGTCGGGTACACCTAATTTCGTATTCGCAGGTGAAAGCGCCCTCACTTCTGCTATCAGAAATGTTACAGATTCAAACGCTATGAAGGTAGCATTCATCAATCAGCTCAACGGTCAGCCTATCTACAACGAAAACGAGTACGGTGCAGCTGTCACATCTCTCCGTGATTCTCTCCTCGAAAAGAACGGATATGACTGCGAGGACTTCGACATCGGTACAGACGAATTCAAAGACGGCGACTATGATATGGCAGTTCTTGCCGTACCATCATATGACCTTGCCGAGAATGTTATCACAAAGCTCAGCGATTTCCTCTACAATGAAGGAAAATACGGCAAAAACCTCATATATATCCCAAGCATCTACACTTCAAACCTCACAAACCTCGATGCATTCCTTGAGGACTGGAGCTTAAAGGTAGAAAACAACGTTATCGTCGATGATAAAAACGCTATGATGAGAGCTGACTACATCATGCTCAACATCACAGACGATGCATCAATAGGCGATCTTCCGAACAAGTCACTTCCTATCATCGCTCCTGCTTCAAGAGAAGTAACGATTCTTTCAAAGAACAACGAGGATGTAACAAAATCTGTTCTGAGTTCATCCGACAATTCATTCGTTCGGGATCTGCTTTCAAATCAGGCTGATATGGACAACAGAGCATCACACACTATCGTTGCACTGTCCACAAAGGAACACGCTGAACAGTTTGATACATTCAAAAGCAACGTGCTTGTGATCGGAAGCGCTCTCATGACAGACGAAACATTCCTTGCACAGACAAACACCTACAACAACGCAAACGCACTTCTCGGTGTGGTAAACAATATGACAGGCAAGGCCGCAGGTACAGTAATTCCTGAGAAGTCTCTCCAGCAGGCATACATCGCTCCTACACAGGGTCAGGCTAAGGCTATCAGAATCGTTGTACAGTGGATCATCCCTGCCGCAGTTGCCATTATCGGTGCATTTGTACTGTTAAGGAGAAGAAATAAATGAGCAAGATGAAAAAACAGGTAAAAGGCATAATCTGTCTCAGTGCGGTACTCGCCGTACTGGGCGGAGGCTTTGCCTTCCTGAAACTTACAGAGCCTGCCGAGGAGGAAAGCTCGGAATCATCACAGCTTTCCTATCCTGATTCAAAGGAAGGCGCAGGCATAACGATAGTTACCGACAGCGAGGAGGAAGGCGCTCCTCTCGGTACTGTAAAATCAGCTGTTATAAAGAATGCCGAGGGCGAGATCAAGGTAAAGCTCCTTGAAAAAGCCAATGAGGACGAAGGCACATCCAATACCTACACTCTCGAAGGCTTTGACGATGTGAATGTCAACACCTCAATGGTAGGCACTCTTGTCAATAACGGAAACGGCATGGAATCTTCAGCACTTATTGCTGAAAACTGCACAGACCTTGCCAAATTCGGACTTGACAAGCCTGAAGTAACAGTAGAATTCACATATGAATCAGGAAATGTCAGAAAATTCTTCATAGGCGACCAGACACCTTCCAGCTCTGACTATTACGTCATGGCAGACGGAAGCAATACAGTCTATACCGCCGCAATGTCAACTCTCAGCAACTACCACAAAGCAGTGAAGGATTTCATCGAAAACACAGTTCTCGAAAGTCCTTCCGAAGAAGAAACACCGAGGATCGACAAGCTGACCATAGAGCGTGAAGATCTGGATTATGACATAGTTCTTGAATACGACAAGAACAGCGAGGATTCCTACTCAGGCGGTACATCCTCCACACATAAGATGACATCACCTGTTGAAGCATTCCTCTCAGGCGACAAGTCAGGAACGATCGTATCGGGTATGTTCGGACTTTCTTCCAAGGACATCTATGCAGTACACTGCAAGGAATCCGATATCGCAGGCGCAGGTTTGAACGAGCCTTTCTGCAAAGTCACCATGAAATGCGACAACGGCAAATCCTACACTCTCCTGCTCAGCGAATACTTCACTGACGACAACGGCGAAAAGAGCTGTTATGCAATGCTCGAAAACAGCAATGTGATCTACATCCTCTCAGAGAGCAATTCACAGTGGCTCACAGTAATGCCGAACGATATCAGCTCCAGAATTATGATAGCATCATATGTATGGAATGTAAGAGATCTCAGCGTAAAGTGCAGTGACGGAAGCTCAGCAGAATTCAAGGCAGAACTGCTCGCCAAGGACAAAGAACCCAAGGATATGAAAGCTGAGGATTTCAAGATCACAAAGGACGGCGAGGAGTTCGACGCAGAGCGATACAGAAAGTTCTATGCATTCATCATCAGCGCCAATGCGGAGGAGCTTGCAATAGATGCACCTGCACCGGAGGGCGAGCCTATGGCAGAAGTAACATTCACAGATTCCTACGATAACAAGAAATACACATATCAGTTCTACGATGATTCCATGATGAAGGTGCTTGTAACAGTAAACGGCGAGCCGAGATATTACAGCTCAAAGGCATTCGTCAACACCCTCATGGGCAACATCAAGAAACTGGACACAAGTGAGGAGTTCGTTACCACATGGTAATTTTCATCCTCCCACGCTAAGGAGGTAAATATGATCGAAAAATTCAAGACCTACAAGGGATATCCACTGGTAAGATGCGGAAATATAATCTACTTCGGCTATATGTCAGACCCTTATGTAACAATGGTGCAGATACTCAAGACCAAGAAAGTCGGCGAAGAAGACCATGCCGACAAGGTAAGAGTAGTCCTGATGAATACAGACCCCAACCTCAACCCGCTTCAGGCCTGTGAGAAGAACGCAGAGCGTGAATGCGGACTTTACGAAGCACTCGACATTGCAAGCGTATGGCTTGAAAAGGCACTTAAATAAAATGGAACGGCGGTTCAGTTATGAACCGCCGCAGTCTTTCAAAAAAGTTTGAATCAAGCCTGAAACTCAAACATCGGGTTTCCAAAGGGATCA